>JBEKVU010000110.1:0-10282 GCA_049513775.1 Candidatus Acidiferrum sp. | reverse complement strand
ATCCGGAAGTGGCGCTGATCGTGCTGCTGATCGACGAGCGGCCGGAAGAAGTCACGGATATGCAGCGCACGGTGAAGGGCGAAGTGATCAGCTCGACGTTTGACGAGGCGCCGCAACGGCACATCCAAGTGGCGGAAATGGTTTTGGAAAAGGCTAAGCGACTGGTGGAGCACAAGCGTGACGTCGTCGTGCTGCTGGACAGCGTGACGCGTTTGGCACGCGCTTATAACGCGGTGACGCCGCCATCGGGCAAGGTGCTCTCGGGCGGTATCGATGCCAATGCGTTGCAGCGTCCGCGGCGGTTTTTTGCGGCGGCACGGCACGTGGAAGAAGGCGGCTCGCTGACGATTATCGCTACGGCGCTGATCGACACCGGAAGCCGCATGGACGACGTGATCTTTGAAGAGTTCAAGGGCACCGGCAACATGGAAATTAACCTGGACCGGCGGCTTTCGGACAAGCGCGTGTTTCCGGCGATTGATATTCAGCGCTCTGGAACGCGTAAGGACGAATTGCTACTGCCGGCGGATGAACTGAGCCGCGTGTGGGTGCTGCGCAAGGTGCTCAGCCCGCTTTCGACCGTGGAGGCTATGGAATTGCTGATCAGCCGGCTGACCAAGACGAAATCCAATGCGGACTTCCTTGGGTCGATGTCCGCGCCAACGTAAGCGATCGCGGCTAGTCGCCGCAGTGGCGCGCCCAGGCCGTTACGGACGGGAACTCGGTCCGCAGCCAGGAGCGCTTTGGTTTAGAATTGATGTGCGGCCCGCTGCTGAATCGAGCGGGCCGTTTCCCTCTCCGTAAGCTTCCTCTCAAAGCTGCGTGATTTTTTGCTGCTGCGCGTAGTGCCTATCGCACTGCCCGGGAGGTACAGCTTTGCACGAGAGATATATTGCGCGGCAACCGATCTTTGATGCGCGCCTCAAATTGTTCGGCTACGAATTGCTGTTCCGCGACGGACCTAAAAACGTTTTCTCCCCCGCGAAAGAGGCCAGCAGCACCATCATCGTAAACTCTACGATGCTGTTTGACTTGCAGACGCTGACCGGGGGAGCCAAGGCGTTCATCAACGTCGACCGCGGCGCGCTCTTAAATGGCGCGGCGCTGCTCTTGCAGCCAGACCGCACGGTGATCGAGATTCTGGAAAGCGTGGAGCCTACGCAGGAGGTATTGAGCGCGTGCAGCGATCTGTGCAAGCGCGGTTATGTGCTGGCGCTCGATGATTTCGTCGACCATCCCAAATGGGCGCCGCTGACGGAGATGGCCAAATACCTGAAAGTGGATTTCGGCATTTCGCAAATTGATGAACGCGAGGCTATCGCGCAGCGTTACGGGCCAAAAGGTCTGAAACTACTGGCGGAAAAAGTAGAAACGCAGGCGGACCAGCGCGAAGCCGCTCGGCTGGGATACAGTTTTTTTCAGGGATATTTTTTCTGCAAGCCCAGCATGGTGGAGGCGCGGGAAATTCCGGCCAACAAGATGATGTATCTGCGGTTACTGGAAGCGGTCACAGCCGCCGATACGTCGGCCATCCAGATCGAAGAGCTCATCAAGCAGGAGCCTTCGCTGGTCTACAAATTACTGCGCTATCTGAATTCGCCGCTGTTGGGGCTGCGCTCGGAAATCCATAGCGTCCAGCACGCCATGACGCTGCTCGGAGAACAGGAGTTTCGGCGGTGGGTATCGATTCTGGCGGTGGCGGCGATGGGCGGCGGAAAGCCTCCCGAACTGATTCGCACGGCGCTGACCCGCGCGTATTTTTGCGAAGAGATTTCCGGGCCGCTCGGAATGAGCGCCGATCGTTCGGACTTATTCTTGATGGGACTGCTTTCGGTGACCGACGCTTTGCTGGATTTGCCAATCGAGCGGGTTCTGGCGAGCTTGCCGGTATCGGAGGAGGTGCGTTCGGCGCTCTCGCGCAAGAGCAGCCGGTTCAGCGAAGTGTACGACACGGTGTTGTCTTACGAACACGGGGACTGGTCGAAAATTGAGGCCTCGTTGGGCAAGCGGTTGGACGCCGAAGAGTACGTGCCGGCTTGCTACATCACGGCCGCCAAGCGGGCCACCGAACTGGCGGCATAGGTTAGGTGGGCTGGTGGTTCGCCGGGATGAGCTGGCTTGCACGAACGCTACATCGCGCGACAACCGATCTTTGATTTCTGCAAGAACCTCTACGGTTACGAACTGTTGTTTCGCGACGGGCCCCAGAATGCGTATACAAAGAACAAACATGCCACGGCTGCGTTGATTGCGGACGTCGCGATGCTGTTTGACGGCAGCTAGCGAGCGTTCGTCAATCTGGATCGCCACACGCTGCTGAATGGGGCGGCGTTGCTGCCATCACCGAGCCACACGGCGATCGAAATTCAAGACTGGCAACTACTGACGGGAAAACTTGAGACGCCCGAGGCCACGAAAGACGGCGAACGGCTCGGCGATACATTCTTTCAGGGTTATCATTTCTGCCGTTCGAGCATGTTGAGCGCCCCATCAGTGTTCTTCGAGAAGCTGGATTTCGTCGATGGGCCGCGGTTCTAGGGGCGACGGCCGCGGCAACGGGACAACCGCCGGAATTAATTCCCCCCGCATTGACCCGCGCGTATCTCGGCGAGGAGATTTCCGGCACGCCGGGAATGACTACGAACCGCGCTACCTCTTTCTGATGGGCTTGCTTTCGGTTACCGACGTGTTGCTCGCCTCGCCGATCGAGGAGGTTCTGGCACGGCTGCCGGTATCGCAGGAAGTGCGTTCAGCGCTTTTTCGTCAGGGCCGCCGCGTCAGCCGTGTATACGAAGCGGTGTTGTCTTGCGAGCATGGCGATCGGGACAAACGATCCGCGGCATTGGCGGCGCGCAATGGGGTTGCGCAGCAGCATGCTACGGCGTGTTATCTGGCGGCGGCCGAGCGCCAAACACGTCTTAGAAGGCGGGCGCTCCGCCTAGAATTGCGCCTTGGCGAGAGGTTTAGTTTGCGGACGTCGCTGCGATGCCGGGATGTCCACCGTGTGATGTGTCATTCGTCCATTGGCGCACGTGCTGCTCCAGAATGCTCAGCGGGACTGCGCCGTTTTCCAGCACCGCGTCGTGGAACGAGCGCACGTTAAATTTATCGCCGAGTTGCGTTTCGGCAGAGCTGCGGAGCTGGCGGATTTTTAGCTGCCCGAGCTTGTAGGCGAGCGCCTGGCCAGGCCAGACAATGTAGCGGTCCACTTCCACAATAATATCCTGATCGGTTTTCCCGGTATTGTCTTTGAAAAATTGGATGGCTTGCTCGCGCGTCCAGCCCATGGAGTGCATGCCGGTATCCACTACCAGACGAACGGCACGCCACATTTCGTAGGAGAGCTGGCCAAATTTGGAATAGGGATCTTTGTACAAGCCGAGTTCTTCGCCCAGACTCTCGGAATACAGCGCCCATCCTTCGACAAACGCCGAATAGCCGATGTGCTTGCGGAAATCCGGAAGATCATTTAGTTCCTGCGCCAGCGAAATTTGCAGGTGGTGGCCGGGGACGGATTCGTGCAGAGAAAGAGCTTCCATTTCCCACTTGGGGCGTGAGTGGAGCTTGTAGGTATTCACGAAGAAAGTGCCGGGGCGGCCGACGTCCGGAGCGCCGGGCTGATAGTAGGCGGTGGTTTGTGATGGAGCCTTGAAGTCCGGAATGGGAGTGACGCCGTAAGTGAGGCGCGGCAATTTGCCAAACTCGTGCGCCAACTCAGGGTCAATGCGCTTGTCGATGACGCGGTAAGCGTTCACCAGGTCGTCGACGCTGTCGAAATAAAAGCGCGGATCGTTGCGTAAGAATTCCGTGAATTCATGGAATGTGCCGTGGAATTGCGCAGCGGCTACTACTTTATCCATATCCGCGCGAATGCGTTTTACTTCCGAAAGGCCGAGCTCGTGAATTTGCTGCGGCGTCAGGTTCGTGGTGGTCTGCCAGCGCACGTGAAACGCGTAGGCGGCGGCGCCATTGGGCAGCGCGGAGGCGGCGATAGTGTCGCGGCACGCCGGTATATACGTGTTGGCGACATAATCGTGCAGATTGCGGAACGCGGGAGCCACAGAAGAGGCATAGATTTCTTTGGCGCGATGGGTCAGGCGCGCCTGTTCGGCTTCAGGGATGGAGGTCGGAAATTCGGTGAAAGGCTGCAGCAAGGGGCTTTGCAGCGGATCGTTGGGGGTCAAATCCGCAATTTGCTTTGGCAAATCACGGAGCATGAGCTTGGGGGGGCTGTAGCCACGCTTTAAACCTTCTTGCAGCGAGGCCTGCTCTTGCTGAATGCTGGCCGGCAACGCCTCAAGACGCGCGAGAATATCTTCGTAGTCGGCCGGCGTGCGGTTGGGCATGTTGGCGATGACGGCAGCGGCGCCCTGCTGCACGCCGCCCATTTGCGTCATGGGCATCCAGATATTTCCCGGAACTACGTTGCGAAAAGGGAGCGGATCGTCGCCGTACTGCAGACCTTCTTCCGAGGTGCTGAGCAGCTCCAGATACAAATCGTAGTCGAGTTGTTCGGCCGGAGGCAGGGTATCGCGCGCGAAGGACTTCAGCTTGGCCAAACTTTCACCGAGATGCTGCTTTCGCACCTCGATTCCATGCGGAGAATCATCGATCCAGCGGCGGTTTTGCCCTGGATAGCCGACCTCGGTGGCCATCTCGGGATATTCGACCATCCACCGCTTCCAGTCTTCATCGAGATACACGCGAAACTGCCGAGCGGCTTGTAACTGGTCGGCGGCGCTTCTTTGCGCGATGGCGAGGCCGGGAAGGAGAAACATGGCGGCACTGAAGAGTAGAAAGAACGTGGTGGTACGCATCTAGGCAGTCCCCCTGATTTTGGCCAGTTGCTGATCGCGTTCGCGCGCGAGCATCACCACGAGGCGCGCGGTTTCTTCAACGTCCATCGCGGTGTTGTCGACCAGCACGGCATCGCTCGCGCGGACTAGCGGAGAAACTTTGCGCTCGCGGTCGCGCAGATCGCGTTCTTGCACTTCGACAACGACGTCCCTAAGGTCCAGGTGTTCGCCTTTTTCCTGATGCTCTTTCCAGCGGCGTTCGGCACGTACCTGCGGGGAGGCTTCGAGAAAGATCTTTAGTTCAGCGCTCGGAAATACCACCGTGCCGATGTCGCGACCTTCCATCACCACGCGGCCGCCAGCGCCAGCGCGCTGCTGCTCCGCCACCAGAACTTCCCTGACCGTGCCAACGGTGGCCAATCGCGAAGCGGCCTGCGCGACTTCCCCTGTGCGGATAGCTTGCGTGACTTCGGCACCATCCAGAAACACTCGATTTTTCGCCCCACTGCGTTCCTGCTCGCTGGTGGGAGATTGCAGCTCAATGTGCGTTTTCTGCGCGAGGTCGACGAGCTTCGGCTCATCGTCGAGCGATATGTTTTCGCGCAGCGCTTTCAGCGCCAACGCTCGGTACATCGCGCCGCTATCAAGGTAAAGGTAGCCGAGCATTTGCGCCACGAGGCGCGCGACGCTGCTCTTGCCCGAACCGGCGGGACCGTCGATGGCGATAGTCAATTTAGGCATGTGAAGCTGATTTTTCTGACCCGCAGTGTACTAGACGCGAGGAATGTTTTGTAGGTGCGCGCAGTACGCTACGCCTCTGCTAGCTCGGCCTTGCTGGCCACGTCTATCGGCCGAAGAGAAGGACTCAGAAGCCCATGATGTTGTAGCCACAATCGACGTAGATCGTCTCGCCCGTGATGCCGGAAGCGGCATCAGAAAGCAGAAACGCCGCGGTTCCGCCCACTTCGGCGGGATCCACATTGCGCTTGAGCGGCGCGCGCTCTGCGTGGGCCTTGAGCATATCGCCGAGTCCGGAAATGCCGCGCGCGGCCAGCGTCTTGATCGGCCCGGCGGAAATGGCGTTGACGCGAATGCCCTTTGTACCGAGATCGCTGGCGAGATAGCGCACGCTGGCTTCGAGCGCAGCCTTGGCCACGCCCATAACGTTGTATTTGGGAACCACTTTTTCCGCGCCGTAGTAGCTCATGGTGACGATGGCGCCCCCGGCGGTCATCAGCGGCGCCGCGGCGCGAGCCACCGCCACCAGCGAATAGACGCTGACATCGTGCGCGATGCGAAATCCTTCGCGGGTCGTGTTGATAAATTCTCCGCGTAGTTCTTCGGCGGGCGCGAACGCCACGCTGTGCACAACGCCGTGGAGCACACCGTAGCGCGCGCGCAATTCCTCAAACAGCTTGGCGATTCTGTCGTCGTAAGAAAGATCGCACATGAAACCCGCGGCACCCGGCAAATCGGCGATCAGGTCATGCGCTTCCTGCTCGAGCCGTTCGTTCTGGTAGACAATCGCCAGGCGATAGCCCGCTTCCTGCAGCTTCAACGCGATGGCCCAGGCGATGCTGCGCTTGTTGGCGAGGCCGAAAATCACCACGGTCTTTTGCGGTTCAGTCATAGCTGCGTTTCTCCCAAAAGATGCCGGGGTAAAGCCCGGCGCCTGCAAAAGCGTAAATCAAATGCGATGAAAGGCTTTTTCGATTTCCTTAACGGAATAGCGCAGGACCACCGGACGGCCGTGCGGGCAACTCATCGGGCAATCCGTTTTGGCCAGAGCGCCGAGCAGCCATTCCATTTTTGTTTGGTCAAGAGGCATGTTCACCTTGATGGCCGCGTGGCAGGCCGTGGAGGCGGCGATCTTTGCCTGCAGCGTGTCGATCGAAATGACTGCGTTTTCGCGATCGATGCCGTCAAGAATTTCCGTGAGCAGCTGTTCGGCGTCGGAGGCGGCGATGCCTGCCGGAACCGCTTGGATCGCGAAACTCTTCGGCCCCATGGGCTCAACTTCAAATCCGTTGGCGGCAAGCTCTTCGGCGATTTTCTCGTAGATGACGATTTGCCGTGGCGAGAGATCGATCACCAGGGGAATCAGCATGCGCTGCGATTCTACTTTCCCGGCCCGGCGCGCGTCGAGGTGTTGCTCAAAGAGCACGCGTTCGTGCGCGACGTGCTGATCGACGATCCACAAGCCGGCGCCGTTTACCGCAACGATGAAGCTGGCGCTTACTTGGCCGAGCGGCTTGAGGTCGGTGATCTGCTCAGGGCGCGGTAGCGATGCCGAGCCATCTCCATTCGAGCCGGCATCACCTTTCGACGAAGATAGGAAATCGGCGGCCCAGTGCGGCGCTGCGGCGTGTGGTGCGGATGCGGCCGATGACGCCTGAGGCGAAACGCTGGCAACTGAATTGCTCCCGAGCGGCTGTCCCGGTTCGAACGCGAATCGCTGATCGACGGGCCGTATTGGCATGGGAGTGAGGTCGAAGCCACCATCTGAGCCGACGCCGGACCCCGGGCCGGACCCATTATCCGCGATTACAGGAATGATCGCGGGCGGAACACCGGAAGTAACCGCCGCGGGAGTTACGCCGTCGAGTGCCTGCTCCATTGCGCTGCCGGTTGAGCGCCCGGGTGGGGTAAAGGGTTGATTGAATCCACCAGACGACGCGGCAGTTCCAGCGGCCACGGCAAAACTGGGCACGGACCGCGCGGCCATGAGCGTCTGGCGAATCGAATTCCGCGTAAAATCGTGCACGAATTGTGAACGGCGAAAGCGCACTTCGATTTTTGCGGGATGCACGTTGACGTCGACCTCATCGTACGGCATCTCGAGAAACAGCAGCGTGGCGGGAAAAACGTTGCCCGGAAGAATATTGCGATAGGCCTCGTGAATGGCGTGCAGGATCAGGCGGTCGCGCACCAGGCGACGATTCACGAAAACGTAGATGCCATTGCGGTTCGGACGCTGCACTTCGGGGCGTGAAGTGAATCCGGAGACCGTGAGCGTGGCCTTTTCTTCGCTGGCTTCAAGCTCCGGTTCGGTTATAGCGGACCGGAAGGGCGAGGTCACCGGCGAAATTTCCACCAATTCCTCCAGCGCCTGGCGGCCGAATAGTTGATAGACGCGGTCGGCCATTTTCTCCGCGGGAGCGCAATCGATGATGGTTTGCGTCGGCGTGATGAGCTGAAATTGCTTCGTGGGGTTGGCCAGCGCGTAGTGCGTGACGAGTGAGGCGATGTGGCCGAGTTCGGTGGAGTCTGATTTCAGGAACTTGCGCCGCGCGGGGACGCTGTAAAACAGATCGCCCACACTGATGGTTGTTCCTGGCGGCAGGCCCGCGGATTTCACGTTGATTAGTTTGCCGCCCGCAAACTCGACTCGCGTGCCTTCGGCTTCGGCCTCATCGCGCGTTTCGAGTGTGAGCCGGGAAACCGCGGCGATGGTCGGCATGGCTTCGCCGCGAAAACCCAGCGTTGCGATGGACATTAAGTCGTCGGCGGTGCGCAGTTTGCTGGTGGCGTGGCGTTCGAAGGCTAGCAGCGCGTCGTCGTGCGTCATGCCGTGACCGTCGTCGGTCACGCGGATCATGCGCTTGCCGCCGGCTTCGACTTCCACGCGAACACTTTTCGCGCCGGCATCCAGCGCATTTTCAAGCAGCTCTTTCACCACCGACGCCGGACGCTCGACAACTTCGCCTGCGGCGATTTTGTTCGCCACCGCTTCCGGCAATATGCGTATGCGGCTCATTATTTTCCCAGATTCGTCATACTGGCAGTATCACATCCTCGCTGATACCGAGTGTCTGCCGCCGCAAAGAGCGCTCCTTTGACACCTGGATCGCATCTTTTCGCCTGAGGAAACTTGGCAGCCACGGCAGTATCATGCACAAAGACAAAGCAGTTGGCGCATGAAAATCGGTACAAACGCCAGATCAGCATTCGTAGCACCTATTCTGATCGCATCGCCGAAAACGATTTCATTCCTTGATCGCGATGCCCAGTTGGTCGAGCTGCTCTTTGTCCACCGTTGACGGGGATTCTGCCATTAAATCGACGGCGGCGGTGGTTTTGCCGAAGGCGATTACTTCGCGAATGGATTTTTCACCGGCAAGCAGCATTACCACGCGGTCGAGACCTAGCGCGATGCCGCCGTGCGGTGGCGTGCCGTAGGTCAGCGCATCGACGAAGAAGCCGAAGCGGCGGCGAATTTGTTCTTCGCTGAGCCCGAGCGCTTTGAAGAGCCTCTCTTGAATGTCCTGGCGATGGATTCGAATGCTGCCGGAGCCGAGTTCGACGCCGTTCAGCACCAAGTCGTAGCCCTTCGAGCGGACTTCCCAGGGCGCGGATTCCAGCTTCTCCAAATCTTCGTCGACGATGCCGGTGAACGGGTGTTGCGCGCTGACCCAGGCCTTGTCGTTCTCGCTCCATTCAAACAGCGGGAAACCCGTGAGCCACAGAAATTTCCATCTGGTTTTGTCGATCACACCCAAAGCTTCGCCAAGTTGCAGGCGCAATTGGCCAGCCACCAGCGCAGCGGCTTCCGTGCCCTTAATTTCTTCCTTGGCGGAGACAGCCACGACAAGGTCGCCGTTTTTTGCGCCGCAGGCGTCCGCGAGCTTCTTCACATTGTCCGCACCCAGGAGCTTCTCGACCGTCGAAGTGACGCCTTCCGGCGCCAGCTTCACGAAGTACGTGCCCCTCGCGCCAATCGCTTTGGCCTTTTCGGTCAATTCGTCGAGCTGCTTCCGCGAATACGTCGCCCCGCCCGGCGCTGCAAACGCGAATACGTTGCCGCCGATCTGCAGTTTTTCCTTGGCTTCCGCGGGAAACGCGTCGGAAACTTCGTGCAGTTCCATCCCGAAACGCATATCCGGCTTGTCGCTGCCGTATTTGCGAATCGCATCCCTGTATAGCATGTGCGGAAACGGCGCGTCGGCTTTTACCCCGGCCACCGCGCACGCGCGCACCATCACAGCTTCAATCACGCCGAAAATATCTTCCTGGCGCGGAAAACTCATCTCGACGTCCAGCTGCGTAAATTCCGGCTGGCGGTCGGCGCGCAAGTCTTCATCGCGGAAGCATTTGACGATCTGGAAGTAGCGGTCCAGCCCGCCGATCATCAAAATTTGCTTAAAGATCTGCGGCGACTGCGGCAACGCATAGAACTGTCCATGATGTACGCGGCTGGGCACCAGATAGTCGCGCGCGCCCTCCGGCGTCGAACGCGTGAGCATGGGCGTTTCCACTTCGAGAAAGCCCATTTCGTCCATGGTTTTGCGAATTTCCAGCAAGATTTTGTGGCGCAGTGCCAGATTGGCGTGCGGCTTGGGCCGCCGCAGATCGAGGTAGCGATAACGTAGGCGCGTTTCCTCGGCGGCGTTGATGTCGTCTTCGATCTGAAACGGCGGCGTCTTGGCGTTGTTCAAAATATGCAGCCGCGTGGCCAGCACTTCGATCTCACCGGTGGCCAACTCGGG
>JBEKVU010000109.1:0-10287 GCA_049513775.1 Candidatus Acidiferrum sp. | reverse complement strand
AAACGCCGAGCCTTGGCAAAGGACAACTTTTTTCCCATGTCCGGGTTCTACAGTTTGGGATAAATTAAGATGCATACGCAAATTGCACTCCCGCTTTAAAGCTACGCTTTTTGTAGAGATTAGGGGACGAACATCCATGTCGAGGACCTTCAAAACCGGTAGCAGCCGAGTTCTTCTGTCACTAAGCCTTACCGGTCTGCTTTGCTTTTATGCGGCACCAAATTCCTTCGCGCAGGACGCCCCTCCTCCGCCAGGCGATCAGCAGCCTGCGACGCAAGCTCCGCCGAATGACCCGAATTCGCAGGCGCCACCTAATGACCAAAATTCGCAGGTTCCGCCGCCGGACCAAACGATGTCTAACGGGCAAAACCCCGGAAATGGTCCCGCGCCGGCCCCTGCACCACAGGCCGCCGATCAAGCCCAACCTGAGCCTCCAAGCCGTGCCGCGCGCATCAGCTTCCTGGAAGGATCCGTCTCGATGCAACCGGGTGGACAAGGCGACTGGGGTAATGCGGTACGAAACCGCCCTGTCACGGTGGGCGACAAGATATGGGTTGACAAAAACTCCCGCGCCGAGCTGCAAGCTGGACAAGCCAGTTTTCATCTGGGCAATATGACCGCGCTCTCGTTTCTGAATCTGGATGGCCCGGTAACGCAGGTGCGTCTGCCGGAAGGCAGCATCAATTTCCGCGTGCGCGAAATGCGCGAGGGCGACGTGTATGAAATCGATACACCGAACGTGGCGTTTACAATAAAGGAAGCGGGCGCCTACCGCATTGACGTGGCGGAAAACGGTGACGGTACGCGCATAACCGCCATTCGCGGCCAGGGGGAAGTCACAGCCGCAGGCCAGATCTACCCGGTACATCCCGGCGAGCGGGCTGAATTTGTCGGCACTGACGCTAGCATTCAATACACCGCGCATGGCGCGCCGCCTCCCGATGGGCTTGATCGTTGGGCCAACGATCGCGATCTGCGCGAAGATAATTCGACATCCGCGCGCTACGTCAATCGCGACGTGCCCGGCATTGCCGATCTTGACGACCATGGCACGTGGAGCGAGCAGCCGGATGTCGGTCCAGTGTGGTATCCGAACGATGTGGGGCCCGATTGGGCTCCGTACAGCGATGGTGCTTGGAACTACGTGGGCCCGTGGGGCTGGAGCTGGGTTGGCTATGAGCCTTGGGGATTTGCGCCCTATCACTACGGACGCTGGGGCTTTTACGGCGCGCGTTGGGGCTGGATACCTGGGCCGATCTACGCGACTCCGTTTTATGGACCGGCGTATGTTGGGTTCCTCGGTGGCGGCTTTGGTTTCGGCGTCGGCTTGGGATTTGGGTTTGGTTTTGGCGGAGGGATCGGCTGGTTCCCGCTGGGTTTCGGGGAGCCATTTCATCCCTGGTATCACGCGGGCTTTGGCTACGTACACAACATCAACGTGAACAACACGGTGATTCGCAACACCAACACGCTGAACGCGCACAACAATTTTAATTACGCGTACGCGCACAACGAACATGCCGTCACCGCGGCATCGCGCAATTCCTTCGTGAACGGAGAACGCGTGAATCGCAGTGCGGCGAATATTTCTGCGGCGTCGCTGAAGAATGCGCAGGTTTCTTCCAATGGCGCTGGCGTTTCGCCGACGCGTGCAAGCTACTCGGGTGCGGCTGCCAGAACAGGGCGCAGCGTGGCTACGCCTCCTTCATCGGTTCAGAATCGCTCGGTGATGGCCCGCACTACCCCGGCGGCTGCGGCGGGGCGCGAATCGGTACGCGCGATTAACACTTCTGCGGCGGCCGGGAATCGCGGGAACTTGGCGGTTAACAGCCGTGCTCCGGGTACGTCGAGCGGCAATTCTTCACGGACTTGGGCCGCGCAAGGCAACGTGACGGACCGTGGGAGAGCTCCGCAAGGCGCGGGGAACAACCCAAGGTCTAACTCCGTGCAAACAGCGCGCGTCACGCAAGGCGATCGGCCCGATTGGGCTCGCTCTTCGGCCATTTCGGGCACCGGGGCACGCAATAATTCCGCGCCGAACTACAGCAATCGCGCGCCGAACGCCAGTAACAATCGGAGCTACACGTCTTCGACGGCAAATCGTGGCTATACGCCAGCGCAGCGGACGTACTCTGCGCCAAGCCGGACTTATTCGGCGCCGTCTCGCACGTACTCGGCGCCTAGCCATGCGCCATCAGCGCCGAGCCGCAGCAGCGGCGGGGGCAGCGCTCCGCACAGTAGTGGCGGTGGTGGGTCGCACGGTGGCGGGGGCGGCGGACATCACTAATTTGCGACGAGCGCCATAGAAGGCGCGCTAGCGAAACCATTCAAGCGGCCCGCTCACTGATCCCGGTAGAGAGCGGGCCGCGCGCTTTATGCGGGTTTCTACGTACTCACGGCGCGACTCTTGGCTCACAGCGGTGTTATAGCAAACAGTCCTTTCATGCCCAGCGGTTCCAGACGGGACATTCCAAAGCATGTGCGCGGGTAGCTTGCACCGCGTGGTAAGCTTTTCGCAGGCTCGCCCTTTCGCATGAATCCCAGCTGATAGCGGATTGGTTCGACTACTCGAATTGCCCAAAGTCTCCAGGAGAGAATCGCATGAGGAAAAATCTGCTTACGCTTGCTAGCTTTGTCGGCATAGCGATGATTCTGTTTTTGTTTTCGCCGTTACGCGCGGCAGCGCAAGATGGCGACGGTGATGATCCTCCCAGCCGCGTCGCTCGTTTGAGCTATACGCATGGGGCTGTTTCTTTTCAGCCTGCCGGCACTGACGATTGGGTCGACGCGTTCATCAACCGCCCGATGACCACCGGCGACAAGTTGTGGTCCGATAGCGGGTCGCGCGCTGCGCTGCACATCGGCTCGGCTAGCATTCACCTCTCGCAGAACACTGGCTTTTCGTTTCTGAATTTGACTGACAACGTTGCGCAGCTGCAGCTGACGTCCGGCACGATTCGCATTCGCGTGAAGCGGTTGGGCGACGACGACAATTTTGAAGTGGATACGCCAAACCTGGCTTTCACGATTCTTACGCCGGGAATTTACAAGATCAGCGTCAACGATTCCGGAGACGCTACGGTGGTCGAGGACGTGCGCGGCCAGGGCGAAGTCACGGGCGGCGGCTCCAGCTACGACGTGAATCCCGGTGACTGGGACACTTTCTCCGGCACCGACTATCTCAATGCGAATCAGGACATTATTGATGATGATGACAACTTCAACGATGACTTTGAGCAGTGGAGCGAACAGCGCGATCACCACGAAGATGTTTCCATCTCCGCGCAGTACGTCTCGGATGAAGCTATCGGCTACGACGATTTGGACGACAACGGCGGCTGGCGGGCCGTCCCTGAATACGGCACCATTTGGTTTCCGCATACCGCGCTCGTTGGGTGGGCTCCTTATCACTATGGCCACTGGGCCTACATTGCTCCCTGGGGATATTCCTGGGTCGATGACGCTCCTTGGGGCTTTGCGCCTTTCCACTACGGCCGCTGGGTCACCGTCGGCGGCGCTTGGGGTTGGGTACCGTGCGCACCGCGGCCGACAGTTGCGGTCTACGGTGGTCCCGTTTACGTGCGTCCTTACTACGCTCCGGCCCTCGTGGCTTGGGTTGGCGGTGCCGGCTTTAGCGTCGGTGTAGGTGGCGGCGGGTTCGGCGTTGGCGTCAATGTGGCGTGGTTCCCGCTCGGTCCGCGTGAAGTATACGTGCCGTCGTATCCCGTGAGCCGCGCCTACGTCACGAACGTTAACATCTCCAACACGCGTGTCGAAACCACGGTCGTCAACAACTACTACACGAACGTGGTGGTCAATAAAAACGTCACGGTCACCAATGTCACCTATGTGAACCAGCGCGTTCCCGGCGCAGTCGTGGCCACATCTGGGACTGCGTTCACTGGCGGTGGCTCGGTGTCTAAAAACTCTGTGCAGGTCGATGCGCGCGTTGTCGCTTCCGCCCCTGTCGCTGCGATGACTCCGCCCGCGGTGCCGCAACGTGCTGCATTCACCGGCGGACGTGTTGCGGCCACCGTGCACCCGCCCGCGGCGATCCAGGCCCGCGCTGTAGTTGCTAAGACTGCGCCGCCGCCGCCGCCTCTGCCGGTCGCGCAGCGCGTGCAAGCCATCCAGCAGAATGGTGGCAGGCCGCTCTCCGTGGCGCAGACTCGCCAGATTACGCCGGTGCGAACCGCCTCGTCCGCGCCAGCGCCTGCGATAAAAGTGGCTCCGCCGGCAAAGCCGGCCGTTCCCAAGGTGATTAAGGCTAATACCAATCCGGCGTCTCTACCCCCGACCAACCGCCACGCGACGAGCGTTTCGAAAAATCCGCCGGCTAACGCTTCAAATAACGCCGCGCCCAACGCCAATCGCCCCCCGGTGAACAACGCGCAACCTCCGGCGAATAATAATCGTCCGGCCGCCAACACGCAGGCGCCGGCGAACAACAATCGTCCTCCGTCGCAGCAATCTCGACAGTCGCAAGAGCCCGCTGCCAATACGCAAGCCGGTCGTCCGGCTCCGCCAACGGCTCATCCTGCCGATGAGCAGCTTGAGCAGCAACATACTCAACAGCTCAACAATCTCCACCAGCAGCAGGATCAGGAGCGCCAACAGCTTGAACAGAAGCAACAACAGGAACGTCAGCAGCTCGCCGACCAAAAAGCCACGCAGGCCAAACAACAGCAGCAGCAAGAGCAACAGAAAGAACAGCAAGACGCCAAACAAAAAGCGGACGAAGCCAAGCAGAAGCAGCTAGACGAGCAGCACCAACAACAGCTCGAGCAGCTTCAGCAAAAACACCGGCAGGAACAGCAGCAGCTCCAGCAAAAACAGGAACAAGAACACAAACAAGCTGCGCAACAAGCCAAACCGCAAAATAAACCGGAGGCAAAACCGAAGGACGATAAGCCGCCGAAGAAAGATAACTAAGCGGCTTGGCGACAGGTTAGGTGCAAGTCGAGCGGTGAATCAGGGGCGAATCGCAATACGGATTCGCCTCTCTTTTTTTGCGCTGGGAGCGACGCCAACTTTCCGCGCACTATGATATTGTCGAAATTCCGCCGATGACTACCTCCGCACCCAGCGCGCTTGCCTTTCGCCAGGCCCTCGGGCAATTTGCCACCGGCGTCACGGTGGTAACCGTCGAATACGAACCTGGCAAGATTCACGGGATGACCGCCAATGCGTTTGCGTCCGTGTCGCTCAGTCCTTTGCTGATACTAATCTGCGTCGACCACCGGGCGCATATGCTGCCGTTCCTGCACCGCGAGGAGCGTTTTGGCGTAAGCGTGCTCAAGGAGCATCAGCAGGCGATATCGGAATTTTTTGCGCAGCCGGGACAGAATGAAGATGTCGAAGATCGCTTGAACATTCGCTTTCGGCGGTCGCCGAGCGGCATTCCCATGCTGGAGGGTACGTTGGCGCAGCTGAGCTGCCACGTCGCAAGCTCATACGTTGCTGGCGATCACACTATTTTCATTGGCGAGGTGAAAACGGTGGATATTAGCGAGGGGCTGCCGTTACTTTTTTTTCGCGGGCGCTACCGGCAATTCGCGGAACTTCCCTGAAGAATTCTTGCGTCTCGGAGTCGGAGGTCGCATTTGGTGCGTTCGGCTTTGCGGGCTTCGGAGTCCGAGGAGTGACGGCTGGCGGAGGCACCGGGCGCGGCGCCGGGGCAGGCTCAACGGAACTAGTCTTGTGTATCGAAATTGAGCCGTAGCTGGTCTTCAGCCAGATTTTTGGACCACGACCGGAACCGATTTTTCCCGCCATATGCGAGTCGCCAGACTGCGGAGAACTTTGCTGCAGACCCTCGAAATCCGAAGAGATATCGCACGAGTGGCAATCCGCCACCAACTCAAAGCTGGAAGAGCCGGGGAGACTCAGCGAAATCGAAGAGTTCGAGTTAAGGATCTGGACGTCATCCTTGGGAAGGGAAGAGAAACGCACGTCGACGCTGGCGTCGTGATTTTGCACGTCCACCTTGCCGCCGGCGTTTTCGATGTCAATATCGTACTTGTTGGTGCGCAGGGTTAAGTTTCCCGGGGCGTCCGCAATCTCTAAGTTGCCGGAACTGAATTCCATGTGGCCGGTGAGCTGCGTCAGTGTTAGATCCGTGCGGTTGGAGATGAAGCGCACGCCTTTGGCGATTTTTTCCGCGCGAATTGGGCCGTAAAACTCTCCGTTGAGCGTTAGACCGCCGGTGGCGTTTATTACTTCGACTTCACCGCCGTGGCCTTCGATCTTTACATTGCCTTTGGTATCGGAAACTTTGATGTCGCCCTTTTTGGTGTCGACATCGACGTCGCTGCCACTATCGCGAATATCCACGTCGCCGTTGCCGTTGTTGACGGCCAGGGGTTCTTCGAGATCCGAGGCGGAGATATCGCCCTTATCGTTGCGAATGGTGACGGCAGACTGCGGCGGAACGGTGACGTCCAGATCGACGCCGACGCGAGAATCATTGCCGTGGATTCCGATCGGATGAATTTCGTAGCCGTCGCCATTTTGCACGATTTCGACGGACACCGACTTGGAAAGGCGCTGAGCTTCGTTCTCATCCCAGCCATGCACGTTGGCTTTGCCCGACACGCGAATTTGCGCGCTCTCGCCGGGCCGCACGCTGATGTCTCCGTGATTGCCGCGGACGGTGATGCGCGAGTCGGCGGGCACGGACTTCGGCGCAATATCTAGATCGAAGGGAAAGGAGTTGCCCATGAACTCATGGGTCCATCCTGGAATGTGTTTCTCTCCTTCTTCGATGCCAATCACGATTCCCGTAATTGCCAGCACCACGACAATCAGAAAAATTTCGCCGCCGGTAACGCGCGCCGCCCCGGGCTCCACGTAGCGAGAACCGCCGGTGCGTTCATACAATTTGATCAAGCCAAGAGCGATGATCAGCAATGGCCACCAATGGGTGAAGAGCCGCCCCAACTCAAATCCGCGATAATTGTGCAACAGGAACAACGTGCCGAAGATCAGCAGCACGCATCCGGTAAACAAGCCACTGCTATTGCGAGGGCTATAGGGCATCGGGCTTACCTACCCTGACCAGGAAAGGGGCCTTGCGACCCAGGGGGAGGAACGGGAGGCATGGCGTTGACTGGCTCTTCGAGGTGTCCATCCATGGGGGCCAGAGAAGACGCGAGGCTGATTGCGCCGATTACGATGAGGATCATCGGCCAGGTGTTGTGAAACGCAAAAGTACTGCCGTGCATCTGGTCCAACAAAAACAACACGCCTACGGTGATGATCAGCGCGGGGCCGCGCAGGCTGCGGATGGTGCAGCGTGGGCATCTGCAGCGGCTGTTGACGTCATTGGCCATGATTTAATGAACTCCTAAAAATCCTTGCCGAGGCGGTTGCGAAACATCAAGACTCCAGCACCGATCAGCACCAGCGGCCACAGCCGCTGTACCCGGTAAAACGAGAACCACGAAAAATTGTTCAACAGAAATATGGCGCCGAGGGCGATCAGGATAATCGGGCCGATGGGACGCTCGCGGCTCCAATTTTCCAGCGGATCGATCTGCGCCTGGCCGTAGCTGCGGGCCTTGGCGGTGCGCATGGCGTCAAACGCCATGTAGAAAACAAATCCAGCGAGAAGAAAGGCCAAAGCGGTAGTCGCGCCGTCACCGATGTCGCTGTTCAAGCCCACGATCATCGATGCGAAGACCACGATGTGAATCAATGCTTTGTTGTACTCGCCGTTATAGACCGCGCCAAGTCCGGGAACCAGTCCCAGCATAAAAGCTATGCTGGAATTGCTGGCGCGCTGCGGAGCGATCACCCCTACGGGAACGCCTTGCACGATGGGAGCGCTTTGCCCCGACGTATAGGCCGGTGGCAAGTCCGCAGTAAAGGCTGGATCCGCTGTGGCTACCGGTACGCTAGCGGCCATTGGTGCAGCGGTCGGCAATCCCAGCGTAGCCGCCAGGCAGTCCTCGCAATAGATGACGTCGCGAACTGGGCGCGCGCAAGTCGAGCACAGCGGCTTGCCGCAATTGCGGCAATACGCTACGGCGTCCAAATCGGTGTGGACGGCACACTTCATTGATTTCTCCTCCCGCTGCCACCACTCCCAAGAGACAACGCTGCTGACGGCAGGTTGCCGGTGAATAGGGGGACACGGGTCAAACACGCTCGCGAAACAAAAGTGCTGGCCAATACCTCGAGATTGCGCTCTACGCTGGTGGCGCGGTTTTGTTGATTGGGGCCGCTGGGTTTGGAGCGATCGGTTCGCCCGGGCGTCTGATTCGGGGTTGTGGCCGGAACGGTATCTTCGTTAGAGGTAGGCAATTCGTTGTTGTCTTGCCGCAGACGGGTTTGGATTTCGTAGACGACGCGGAGGTCGCTCACGAATTTCGCGCTGCGGGCGAAGACCAGGTGCGCTTGACGGTCTGCATTGCGCGCAATCACTTGCGGCTGCAGGTCAGCGAGCTTCGGATGCCGCCAGTTAAATCCCGAAACGCTGGCGAGCATCAGAAAGGTGGCCGAGAGCGACAACGCGCCGTAAGCGAATCGAGGCATGCCCATGCCGCGTAGCCAGCCAAAGAATCCCGGTGTGGCCACAATGGTGTCCCGCGGTCCCAGAGTTTTGTCGAGAATGTTGTAGACCAGACGCGGCGGCGCTTCGAGCTCGTCCATGCCGCGCAGATGTCCGACGAGTTGCGTTACGCTGCTGAGCAGCGGCGCACAGCGCTCGCAATCCTGCGCCACGTGCGCTTCGAGAGCCGCGCGTTCACTCGGCTGCAGCAGCCCATCCAGATAATCGCCGAGCCGCGCTTCGGTTTGTTCACATGTCCAGTTCATAGTTTGCTCCCCGCTCATGATGGGCGTACTCCCATCTGCTGCAGGATGCGGGCTAGTTCAATGCGCCCGCGGTTGATTCTTGATTTTACCGTTCCTTCGGGTACAGATAAAACCTGTTGTATCTCACCATATTCCAGTTGCTGCAAGTCCCGAAGGATCACCGCCTCGCGCAATTCGGGCGAAAGCTTGGTCAGCCCGGCTTGAATCTGGGTGCTCAGCTCACCGAGTAGAGCCAGCTCGTCGGGACGGCGTGCGGAGGACTGCTTGTTTTCCACCACGGGCATCGCGTCATCGAGTGAGTCGGTGATGCGATCTCTCCTGGTTCTACGGTAATGGTCGATCAGCAGATTGCGCGTCACGCTCGTCATCCATGTTGCAAAACCGCCGTGGGCCGAACGATAACTGGCCAGCGTGCGGTAGACCCGGAGGAAAACTTCCTGCGACAGATCCTCAGCTTCGGTGCGATTGCCGGTGAACCGGTAGCAAATATTAAAAATACGCCGCGTATGGCGGCGCACAAGTTCCTCCCAGGCCGACCCGTCGCCCTGGAGGCATTGCTGGACCAGTTGGGCATCCTGCTCCAACGTCTCATCAGCCTCGTATCCTGCTACGGTGCAAGGGGTTAGCGGAAGGAGCCCAGATTTTCTGGGATACCGGCCACGTCAACCTCGGCCTGCAATGTATGGAACGTAAAGTGCAGTCGAAAAGTTCCGCAAAACTGCGAACAACCGTCACGGTCATTGTGCCTCGCATCTTAACCACTGAGGGGGCGGGGCACAAGCAGATGCAACGGATTTTAGGTAGCACCGGAAGCGGTGCCGAGATGGGCCGCAACACGTTGCGCTCTAGGAAAGCGTGTTCGGGCAAGCGTGCCTGCGCTAGTTCTCGGCGCTCGCCTTGACGAGGTGGTCGGCGGTCAGTACGCTCGTTGGGCATGTCTTCTACGACGCGGAAAATTTTCCTTGCAATTTTGGTTGCGCTCGTCGTGGTATTTATCGTTCATCAAGTCCGCGGTCTTTCTCACGTCGGTAATTTCAGTGCCGCCAAGCTGCTCGAAGCTGTTCGTAGCGCCAATCTGCTCTACCTGGCAGCGGGCCTGGCCATTATCTACATTTGCTATGGCATCCGCTCGCTCCGTTGGCAGGTCTTCCAACGGAATCTCGGCTTCGCGCACTACGCAAACATCCTCAAAATGACCATCGCCGGATTTGGGGCGATATTTTTACTGGGTCGCGCGGGAGAACCGGTACGCCCACTGCTGATCGCGCGCAAAGAAAAACTCCCCGTCGCCGACATTTTTGGCGTTTATATTCTGGAGCGGTTGTTTGACGCGGCCAGCACGGCGGTGATCGCCGCCATAGCGCTGATTCTGTTCCAAGCCCAAGCTCACACGGGCGACACCGCC
This sequence comes from Candidatus Acidiferrum sp., assembly GCA_049513775.1. GTDB lineage: Bacteria > Acidobacteriota > Terriglobia > Acidiferrales > UBA7541 > Acidiferrum. Next base: position 65 of record JBEKVU010000109.1, on the reverse strand, counting down.
GGCAGACTGGAGGCAGCGGCGCGCACCGCAGGAACGCTGTTATTCGCAGGAATCCTCACCGCGAT
>JBEKVU010000108.1:0-10302 GCA_049513775.1 Candidatus Acidiferrum sp. | reverse complement strand
ATTTTTTGGGATTCGTGCCGGGGTTTGCGTACCTCGGTCGGGTTGGCGCGGGGGGACAGTCAAAGGCAACTGCAACGTCAAAGGCCGCAGGGCTCAAGAGCAGTCGCCCTGCGCTACGGGTGCAGGAAGAGCCGTGGGAACTGGCTATGCCGCGACTGGCGACGCCGCGAAGAAAAGTTCCGGCGGGGAGTGTGGGAATTGCGGGGAATCAGACTGCGGTGTATCCGTTTGCGACGCCCGGCGGGTGGCGATTGATTGGGCGGACACCGCTGAAAATGTTTCGCGCTGTGCCGGTGGCGGCTAGTATTTTGTCGGCGGGCGACCGCGTGCGATTTGTGGCTATCTCCGTGGAAAAATTTGCGGAGATGGAAACGGCATGAGCGCGATTGAGGTGCTGGAGGCTGGGCTGTTTACGACCGTGCAGGATTTGGGGCGCGAAGGATTTGGCGCGATGGGGGTTTCGGCGTGTGGCGCGGCGGATGCGTTGTCGTTGCGGGTGGGGAATAAATTGTTGGGAAATGCCGAGGGGGCGGCGGGGCTGGAGATGACCCTGCTGGGCGGCACGTTTCTTTTTCGCGAAGGTGCGAGCATCGCGCTGGCTGGATCGGATTTTGGCGCGACGCTAGATGGCAATGCGGTGGCGACGTTGGCGCCGACGGAAGTGCGCTCGGGGCAGAGGCTGTGCGTTGGCAGTACGCTGGCGGGTGCGCGGTGTTATTTGTGCGTGCGTGGAGGGATTTTGGTACCGGCATTTCTTGGGAGCGCGTCGACGCACATTCTGAGCGGGCTCGGCGGGTACGAGGGGCGCGCGCTTAAGAAGGGCGATGTGCTCGCGATTGGCGATACAAGTGTTGGCCGGGGGAAACGCGGGTTATCCGAGCGGGCGCGGAAAATGTTGTTGACGGGGAAGACTTTGCGCGTTACACCAGGGCCGCAGAGGGATTGGTTTGCTGCGGCAATACGGGAATTATTTTACGCGAGCGCTTTTCGCGTGACCGAAGACGCGAATCGCATGGGACTGCGGCTGGCGGGGCCCGCGGTTGCGCGGGCGTCGGAGAGGGAATTGATTTCTGAGGGCGTGGCGCTGGGCGCGGTGCAGGTGCCGGAGTCCGGGATGCCGATTATTCTTTTTGTGGAGCAGCAGACGACCGGCGGGTATCCGAAGATTGCCAACGTGATTGCGGCGGATTTTCATCGCTTGGGGCAATTGCGGCCGCGGGATGAGATTCGGTTTGAGCCGGTGAGTTGGGAAGCGGCGCGGGCGGCTTTTTTGGAGCTGGAAAATCTGATGGCATCGGAGGAGTTGCTGTTCGTATGACGCGCGCGGGGCTGCGGGTCGATTTGAATTGCGATATGGGCGAGTTTGCGGAAGCTGTGGCCGGCGGGACTCAGGAAGCGCTGATGCGTTCGCTGACTTCGGTGAACATTGCTTGCGGCGGGCACGCCGGCGATGCGGGGACGATGCGCGCGACCGTGGAGCAGGCAATGCGGAATGGCGTGGCAATTGGGGCGCATCCTGGGTATGCGGATCGCGCCAATTTTGGGCGCGTGGACTTGCAATTGCCTGCGGCGGAGGTGGCGGAGTCGGTGTACGCGCAGGTGCTTGCGCTGGGGGAAATTGCTGCGAGTTGCGGGGCGCGGGTGACACACGTGAAGCCGCATGGGGCGCTTTACAATCAGGCGGCTCGTGGTCGCGAGCTGGCGGGGGCGATTGCGCGGGGTGTGGCGCGATGGAGTAGCGAAGTGGTGATGGTGGGGTTGGCCGGGTCAGTGATGCTTGAGGTGTTTCGCGAAGCGGGATTCGCGATTGCGGCGGAAGCTTTTGCGGATCGTCGTTACGAGGTGGACGGGAGTTTGCGCTCACGAAAATTTTCTGATGCGCTAATTCGCGATCCGGACAAGGCTGCTGCGCAAGCGCTGCGCATCGTGGAACGCGGAAGTGTGGTTGCGTCGAATGGAACGGAAGTGCCGGTGGATGCGCAGACGATCTGCATTCACGGGGATACGCCGGGAGCGAAGGAGATTGCTGCGGCGGTGGCGCGGGCACTCCGCGACGCTGCAGTCTCCCTACATGCGCTTGCGCCAGCGTCCTAGCGAGCATCCTAACAACAAAAAAGGCGAGCAACCTGGTTGTCCGCCTGTCAAATCGTACGCTTGCTGAAATGAGGCGCAGCATGCTGCGCCCCTAGAAAAGGTCGCACTACTCGAACTTTTCGGTCATTACCGGGAATTGCAGCTTGGCCTTGGCTAGGGACTTTACAACGGTGGCCTCGGCGTTTTCTGCGGAAGTGTTGCGCGCGGTGGCCATTTCGCTGACCAAGAGGTATTTGGCGCGTTCTAGCATTTTTTTCTCGCGGAAGGAAAGAGGCTTGCTGGTGCTGAGAGAAACGAGGCTCTTGAGGACTACGGCTACTTCGAGCAGTGCACCGGTGCGCATGCGCTCGGAGTTTTCTTTGAAGCGGTGCTTCCAGTCATGATGCGAATTGAGCTTGCCCTTTTCAAGGAAGCCGAGGACTTTGCCGGATTCGACCGAGCGAATCACGGATCGCAGGCCCACAGAGAGCGCGTTCGATTGCGGGACCATCACGCGCAAACCGCTGGAAACAATGCGAATCATGAAGTAGCGTTCGGTTCTACCATTCAGGATTCCATAACTAATTTGTTCGACAACTCCAACGCCATGATTGGGATACACAACTTTATCGCCGATCTTGTAGTCCATAGCTTCGGTTGCCCCCTGGAGGTACTGGAAACAGTGTAGGAGGTTGTGTCTGAAGAGTCAAGATATATCCCCTGGAATCAGGAGGTTAGGAAAATTTGGGTACCAATTTGGCAACACAATTGCATGGCGACGCAAGAAACGTGTTCAAAACCTTCGAAGTGTTCGCTGGGACTCGAGCTTTGGCTGCGCCGCTATGGCCGCCGATTCGTGCATCTGGCGGCGGCTCATGTAGACTCTGGATGTGCTTATTCTGGCTATAGATACGTGCGACGCGTACGGCAGTGTGGCGTTGGTTGAGGAGCAACGCGTCTTGGCGTCGGCGCAGCACGAGACCGCCGAGGACTATTCCACTTGGCTGCTGTCGGCCGTGGATGGCGTGCTGAGCGTTGCTCGGCGCAAACTGACGGACGTGGCAATTTATGCCGCGGCCGCTGGCCCGGGTTCGTTTACTGGGATTCGCATCGCCTTGACCACCGTGAAAGCCTGGAACGAGGTTTTCCAGAAGCCCGTGGCGGCCGTTTCGAGGCTCGAAGCGTTCGCGGTACAAGCGGTCGGGCGCACGGCATCGGCACCGCCGGAGTTCGTTGCTGCGTATTGCGATGCGCAACGCGGACAGTTGTACGGTGCCGTGTACCGGCGGAACGGCGCTTCCCTCGAGCCACAGGGTGAGGAACGAGTCGTAACTCCCGCTGAATTGATCGGATGGGCTGCGGAAGTTTCTGGGAACCCGACGGTCGCGTGGGTTTCGCCCGAACCGGCATCACTGGCTGGCGAACCGGCCTGGCAGGAGCGGGCTGCGAAGGGCGAAGTGCTCGAACAAGTCTCGCGGCTCGTTGCGCCAACTATCGCGCGAATTGCCGTGCAATTAACGGAACGAGGACGGCTGACGGATGCGCTGATGCTGGATGCCAACTACATTCGCCGCCCCGATGCCGAGGTGAAGTGGAAGGGCTACAGCAAACCTGTCCTTTAGCCGCGCGGGGCGTCTATAAGCTTTTGGAGTGGCGTGGGTAAGTCGGCGGAAGATTATTCGGCGGAATCGGTTGTTGCACACCAGTGTAGTTAGGACTGTTGCCGTCCCTCACGCTACCATCGAGATGGAAATTCTCCCTAGCGTGAATGCGTCTTAGGCTTTGCAGGATGGAATATCCATTGGAGGCTTCGTGATTGGACGCTGGTTGCCGGTTTTGCTGCTTACTTCAAGTTCTTTGGCCTTGGCGCAAGATACCGCATCAAACGCGGCTCCGACGCCGACACCCGCGGCGAGCCAGGCTCCGGCGAACGCTGCAGGCCCGATGAGCGGCACGGGGGCAAAGCCTGATGTCTCGTGGATTGCCCGCAGCAACGATTACGCCAATCTGCTGATCACCATTGAGAAGAAGTATTCGCCGGAAAGCGCCTCGTCAGAGGGGCTGCGCGAGTACGACGAACTCATCTCCGTGCCCACCCTCGAGCAAGATCACGCGGAAATCGCCGAAACCAGAGCGGCGCTTACCAAAATTGAAGAGCAACTCCCAAAGGAACAGAACAAATATGTAAAGCAAGATCTGTCCATCATGGCGCACGCCGTAAAGCTCAACCTGCGGCGTTTCGATTTTGACGAAGCCCACGTGGTGCCATATATCAACGCGAGCGGCTTTGCCTTTCAGGGTACACGTAGCCTGCTCGACGATCAGGTGGCCGCGGAGCGCCGCCAGGCAGCTGTGGTTCGGTTGAACAAGTACGCCGGACTGGCGCCCGGCACGCGGCCGTTGACCGACATTTTGAAAGAACGCGTGCTGGCACAGATGGCCAAACCCGGGATGATTTATCCCTCGAAGCAGCAAGTGGAGACCAGCCTCAGCAGAAACGCGCTGTACGTCAACGGCATTGCCGACCTGTGCACGCAGTACAAATTAACGGGATGGGAAGAACCGTACGCCAGGCTCAAAGCGCAACTCACCGAATACGATCAATGGATCCAGAGCGAAGTTCTGCCGAAAGCGCGCACCGATTTTCGCCAGCCTCCGGAACTCTACGCCATGTCGCTGGAAGCTTACGGCATCGACATTCCCCCGGCGCAGTTGACGGAGTTGGCGCATAAGGCGTTCACCGAATATCAAGGCGAAATGCAAGCCATCGCGGCGCAAATTGCCAAGAAAAATGGCTGGCCGTCGAGTGACTACCGCGACGTGATCAAAAGGCTGAAGGCGCAACAATTGGTCGGCGAAGATATCTTGCCGTTCTACGAAAAGCGGTTGAAAGAGATTGAAGGCATCATTGTTACCGACAAGCTGGTGTCCTTGCCCGACCGCCCCGCGCGCATTCGCATTGGTACTCCGGCTGAGAGCGCGCAGCAGCCTGCGCCCCACATGATTCCCCCGCCGTTACTGAACAATCATGGAGAGCAGGGCGAATTCGTCTTGCCGCTAAATATGCCCGCGGGCGCGGGAAGCGCCACCGAAGCGAAAGTGGACGACTACACGTTTGACGCCGCTTCCTGGACGCTAATCGCGCACGAAGCCCGCCCCGGCCATGAACTGCAATTCGATTCGATGGTCGAGCACGGCATCTCGCTGGCGCGTTCACGCTACGCCTTTAATAGCACCAACGTCGAGGGTTGGGGCTTGTATTCCGAATACATCACCAAGCCCTACATGCCACTCGAAGGCCAACTGATCTCGCTGCAATTCCGCTTGCTGCGCGCAGCCCGTGCTTACCTCGATCCCGAGTTGCAGTCCGGGAAGATCGAACCCAAAGAAGCCATGCGCGTGCTCACGGAGGAGTGCGTTTTTTCCGTGCCCTTTGCCAATCAAGAGGTGGAGCGCTACACCTTCCGTATGCCAGGCCAGGCCAACTCCTACTTTTACGGCTACACCAAGCTCTTGCAGCTGCGCAAAGATACCGAAGCCTCGCTGGGCGCCAATTTCAACGCCAAGGCGTTTCACGATTTCATCCTGAGCCAAGGTCTTTTGCCACCAGACCAGATGCGCCAGGCCGTCACGGACGATTTCATCCCCAGGGAAAAATCCGCCGGCGTGGGGGCGGTCCATACGCAGGCGCACGGCCAGTAAGCCGCAAATTCGTCGCCAAGCCGCAAAGCTCCGTCATGCCTGAGATCCGCCCATTTGAGGTTCGCGACGCAGCCGCCGTCGCGCAGCTCACCGCTGCAACGCCACAAGTGGCGCAGTGGTCTGAACAAAGCTATGCGCAACTTTTCGACCTGGGTTATTTGTGCTGGGTAGCCGTTGTCCCGCCCGACGCGCGCGTTGGCGGATTTTTGGTTACGCGGACGCTGGGGCCGGAAGCGGAGATCCTGAACCTGGTCGTGGCTCCAGAGCAGCGCCGTACGGGCATCGCCGCAGCGCTGCTCGAAGCGGCGGAAAGAAGTTTCTTAACGGCGCACGCGAACCGTGCATATCTGGAAGTCCGCGCCTCGAATGCTCAGGCCATCGCTTTCTACAAAAAGCATCGTTTCATTCCCACAGGAAGCCGGCGCAATTACTACCAGTACCCCAAAGAGGCCGCCTTGTTGATGGAAAAGATACTCACAGCCAGTTAGTCCTAGCACTAACTTCCTACTTGACGCGGCAAATCCCGGTGCTATCGTGCGGCTATGGAGCCGTAACCCTACATTAATCAAATCTAAGTCGTCGTTCCCCGAAAAGGAGGAGGACCGCATGGCCACAGTCGCGCGAAACCCTCGGGACCTAGTGCTCGAGATGGACGCCACCTACCAGCACCTCGCTGAACAGCATAAGAAATACGAAGCTGAACTTCACAAAATCGCAACCTCGCAGTTCCTCAGTTCCGAAGACCTCCTTGAAGAAATCAAGCTCAAAAAGTTAAAACTGCACGTGAAAGATGAGATGGAACAGTTGGCCGTGCGTATTCGCCAACGTACGCCGCATTCGCAATAGAGCTACGCGGCCGTGAAATCGTTCATTCAGCTTTAACACATCATTGATTTGGGTTGATTTGCCAGTTCATCCCGCGATTGCGGTACAGTTCTGCTTTGTCCCTACCAAACTGCCGCTTGCCCTGTGGTATCTTCTCTAAAGCATGGTTAAAGAGGGCTATTACTTCGGCATCCCACCGCTGATTCTTAGTGTGATTTTCTTTTTGCTTCATTGGGTTGCAGCGGCAACGGTGCTGACGCTTTTTGGCTTGTTTTGTTTTTCGTTCTTCCGCGATCCCGAGCGGATAATTCCCTCTGATCCTGGCGCTATCGTCTCTCCCGCCGACGGGCGTGTTGTGGTCGTCACTGAAGAAGCGCACGACGGCGTTCCTGGCAAGCGGATCAGCATTTTCCTTGCGGTTTGGAACGTACACGTCAATCGCACGCCGACTTCGGGGACCATCACCAAGCTGCACTATCAGCCCGGAAGGTTTCTGGCGGCTATGCGGGCCGAGGCCTCCACGCAAAACGAGCAGAACATTTTTACGCTTGCAACGGAGCACGGCGAAATAGTGTTCAAACAGATCGCCGGTTTCGTGGCGCGCCGCGTGGTCGCCTGGAAAAAAATCGGAGACGTCGTCGCTCGCGGCGAACGCATCGGGTTGGTACGTTTCGGCTCGCGCGCTGATGTCTGGCTTCCTGCCACGGCCCATGTGGTTGTCAAGTTAGGTGACCATGTCGCCGGTGGCTCCAGCATTCTCGCTTTCCTGCCGGTGAAATCGGTGGGACCATCTTCGGGGCCAGAAACTTCGGGTCACGGCGAAGATATGCGTGACGGAAGTTCGCAAGCATCAGCCAAGCCCACGGACGCAAATCTAATTTCGGCAGGCCGGCCCAAGCCATGATCCCCGAAGCCGATCAGCAAGAAATTCCGTTTCAAGAAAGGCGCTTCAAGAATCCGCGCATGCGCCGCGGCATTTTCTTATTGCCAAGTCTTTTCACGGCCGCGAATCTGTTGTGCGGATACTACGCGCTGGTCGCCGCGCTAGTGGGCGGCCGCGACGATTTCGATCACGCCGCCAAAGCCATTGGCATCGCCATCCTGTTTGATTCCATGGACGGCCGCATTGCGCGTATGACCGGCACGAACACCGAGTTTGGGGTGCAATTTGATTCTTTGGCGGACGTGGTGAGCTTCGGTATCGCACCCGCTGTGCTGGCCTACGCGTGGGGTGTCCGCAGTTTGCCGGGACTGGCTACCGGCGAGTTCCATCATTTGGCCGAATTCGGTTGGATCGCGTGCCTGGTTTTCCTGGTTTGCTGTGCTTGGCGGCTTGCGCGCTTCAACGTGCAAGGCATGGCCCCCGGTGGCTCTAAATTTTTTGTGGGCATGCCGACGCCTGCCGCAGCGGGAGTGATCGCCGCGCTCATTCATCGCTTCAAGTATCCGCTGCACGATTGGCGTTGGTCGGTTGTGTGGTTGTTGCTTGCCGTGGGATTGGGCGCGCTGATGATCAGCACCATTCGTTACTACAGCTTCAAGGATTTGCCGTGGTCCCGTAAACAGCCATCATTGGGAATCATAGTGATGTTGATCATTTTCGGCGTGGCGTGGGTGTACTCGGAATATTTTCTTATGATCCTTGCTTGTTCCTATGCCGCCATCGGCGTGGCGTTGCATTTGGTTCGCTATATTCGCCATCATTTATCGACGCGGACCAGTTGAGCGATGCCCGGAACGCCGCCATCTGTGATGAATCCCGCCGTGATGAACCCCGTCGGCCGCCGAGATGCCAAACGCATTGTGATCGCCGGCGCGTCGTCGCTGCTTGGAGCGGAAGTGCGCGCGCTGCTCGAAGAGAGCCGCTTCGCATCGGCGGACATTCGTCTCCTTGACGAGCCTTTCGCTGCAGGAACACTCACCGCCGCGGCCGGCGAAGCCGCCGTCATTCGACCGGTGGAAGAAGGCAGCTTCGAGCGCGCGGAAACGGTTTTTTTTACCGGCTCGGCGGAATTCACGCGGGCCAATTACGCCAAGGCTCGCCAGCACGGCGCCACGGTCATCGATCTTTCCGGAGCGTTGGCCCTCGATGGAACGGCAATCGCTTGGTTTCCCAAGCTCGACCGCTTGCGCGGAAGGGAATTTACGCGGGGCGGCGCGGCGTACACCGTCCCGTCGGCGCCGGCTACCGCCGCGGCATCGCTGCGCCTTGTGTTACGCAAGCTCGAAATCGAATCGCTCTCCGTGGTGTGTTTCCAGCCCGCTTCGGAAGCAGGCCGTGCGGGCATCGAGGAGCTTGAGACGCAGACCGGACAATTGCTTTCGTTTCAGGGCGTTGGACGCCCCGTGTATGACACGCAAGTGGCGTTCAATCTTTTGGACCGCTTTGGCCCGGCCAGCGCGCAAGATTTGTACGCGGTGCGCGAGCGCATTCACGCCGAAACACAATTGTGTCTCGGCGATTCCATTAGCGCTCCCGCACTGCGCGTATTGCACGCACCGGTATTTTACGGCTCAGCGTTTTCCGGCTGTGCGCTGCTGAGCGAGTTTTCCGGAACGGGTTCCGCGGAGCAGATCGTTGCTGCGTGCGCGGACGCTGGTTTCGTCTTCGCCGATGACGTACACGCGCGCCCCAGCAATGTCAGCGTGGCCGGAGAGAGCTTTTTGCAACTCGCCGTGCCGGAGCTAGACACGTCGCCGCCGGGCGCCTGGTGGTTCTGGGGCGCAGCTGATAACTTCCGCCTGCCTGCGGCCAACGCCGTAAAACTTGCGGAGATGCTCTCATGATGGCCAAGAAACGACTGCGGCTTTCGATCTCTGCCTTGCGCATGTGTTTTGCGAGCTTGCTCTTTCATCTTGCAGGATGTGGCTACCACGTCGCGGGAACCACCAGCACGCTGCCGAAAAGCATTCACACCATCGCTGTTCCCGCGCTGGAAAATAAAACCACCAGCTATCGCATTGAGCAGCGCCTGACCGCGGCCACCATTCATGAATTTGTAATCAAGACGCCGTATCGCATCGTGTCGGACCCGGAGAATGGCGACGCCGTGTTGCGCGGCAAGGTACTTACCGTGGAGGCGGTCCCGTTGCTGTATTCGAGCACCACAGTGGAGAACCCCACCACCAGTCGCGCTACCACCATGCTCGTTACCGTGAAATGCGAGGTGACGCTCGAAGACCGCGCCACCGGAAAAATTCTCTATCACTCCGATAATTTCCTGTTCCGCAATGAATATGAAATCTCGACGGACGTGACCAGTTTTTTTGAAGAGCAGGATCCGGCGCTCGATCGACTAGCCAAGGATTTTGCCACCCGCTTGGTCGCGGCGATCACGGAGAACTACTGATGGCGAAAGTCAGTTCAGAGGAACTGCTGGCGCGCCTGAAGAAGGGAACTGCGCCGCCCGCGATTTTGCTTTTGGGAGAAGAACCGTACCTGCGCGATGCCTGCCGCAAGCAATTGATCGACACTTTCGTGCCCGAGGCGGCGCGGACCTGGGCCGTCTCGCGCTATTCCGCGGAACGCAGCGAAACGCAATCCGCCCTCGAGCAGGCGCAGACCATGGCGATGCTTGCGCCCAGGCAACTGGTGTTTCTCGAAGACGCGGAAACCATTGAGGAACTGTCGGAAAAAAAGCGCGATGCCGCCGTGCAGCATCTCGAGCATTATTTATCAAATCCCGCGCCGTTCACCGTGTT
>JBEKVU010000107.1:0-10332 GCA_049513775.1 Candidatus Acidiferrum sp. | reverse complement strand
TCGCCCGTCGAAAGCCAACACGCGAATGTGCGCCTCATCGCTCGCGTAAAACAGCGCGCTCTTGCCATCGGGAGTGACCGCGAAAATTTGCCCCTTGTCGCCCGTGGCGACATACAACGTGCCGTCGCTGGCAAACGCCAAGTCCCAAATGTATTTCGTCTTGGGATCGAAGAAAACGCTTTTCTCCCCGCCCGCGGAAACCTTATAGACCTTACCGTCGGGCGAAGTCGCGACGAACAGCGTTCCCTGCGCGTCGAACGCAATGGCCTGCGCTGCCAAATCGGTAGACTGAAACACCGCGCTAGGTTTGCCCGAATCATCAAAGCGAAAAACTCTCGCCGGTGAACCGCCCGCCGCGTACAGGCTCCCATCCGGCGCTAGTCGCAGCGACCACAGATACGAAGCGTCGGCATCGGCCAGCAACGTAAATTTCGGCGCCAGCTCGAGTCGCCCGTCGCTGCGCACCGCCACGCCATGCGCGGTGCCTTTTACAAACTCATCGTACGAAGATTGCCGCCAGCGTCGCGTATGTTCGGCGGCGGCGGAAAAACCCAGCGCCAGCAAAAGACTCGCGAGCACTGCGGCGCGAAGCATGTGGTGCTCTGAAAAATAAAAACCGCCTGACGGTCGTTGCTTAGCGCGCATTGTTCGTAAGAATAAAGTCATCGAGCGTTCACCGGACCTGCAAGTTCAAAGAAATCACGCCAGCCACCGGTCCACCGAGCGGAATAGAAGATTCGCCGGCCAGCGATTCGCGCAACACCTGCACGCTGCCCGGCGCAGGTCGTCCATCGACCACATTAATCTCCGAAAGCGGCACGTTGGGCAGTTCCTTGTCGTCCCACAGCAGCGTGGGCGATGGCGAGAAAAGGCCCACGTACACGCGATCGTTGCGGCGTTCGCGATTCAGCAGCGCGATGAGCTGGTCCAGCCCATTGGCGCCCCCGGCGGTGGCGAAAGAAAATCCCCGCGAGGCGCGATTCAAAGTGTCCGCGTCGGTAACCAGCACGCGCAGTGTGGTCCCGCGGGCAATCTGCTCGGGAACGTGCACGCTGGTCTCCACCACGCGCGCCGCGCCGCGATAGGGCTGCAGCAGCACGCGCACGCGCAGCGTTTCGCCGGGTGCGGCTTCGCCTTTTTCCAGCCACGCGCTGTCGATGCTGAACGATTGACGGCCCGGCACGCTCTCGACTTTGAGCGAAATATTATCCACCACCGTGCTTTCAAACGTGTTTGTAAAGAGCCGCGCGAATACCGACTGCATGGTCAAGGCCACCGATAGCCCGTCGGGGCTAAGGGTGTCGCCGGGCGCAAAAGTGTTCTCGATTTCAACCGGCGCGTGACCCTTTAAACGCACCTCTCCGGAAAGATGCAGGGTAGTGCCTTCGCCGTACACGCTGTTTTGTGAAATGCCGTTGAGAATGGTCAGCGCGACGAGTAGCGGCGTGAGCTTCGGATGATTCACCACTTCAAAATGAAACTTCTTTTCTCCCGTCACGGCGCTGACCGTCAGATAAAGGGGGATCATGGCCGGCGGAGCGCCAAGTTTCCCCGTTACCGCGGTGATGTGGTCGCCGGTGATCGTTCCGATGTTTCCGGCAAGATTCACAATTTTTGTGGAGGCCAGCGAAGAAGAAAGCGTCGTCACCACGCGCGTGCGCGCCATCGGCAGTTGCACTTCGCCGAGACTGAGGAAAGGATGCCCGCACAGAAAAACCCTGTCGCCGCGCACGGCCGTCACCGTGCACGCCGAGTTGATGGATGCGTCGCCTTGCACCAGCACCATGCCGGCCATGTCTCCACCGACCAGCTGCGCATCGTCGCTACGTGGGGCGGTGGTGCCGCCTTGCGCTGCCACGAATCCCAAACCTTGAATTTGCGATGCAAACGGCTGCAGCGATGTGGCGGGAAAACCGGAAAAAACCAGCGGCGTTTCGATGGGTTCCAGCGCGGAGCCCGAAGGCAATCCATTGTTGGCAACCTCTTGCGGCAGCGCAAAATTCGCTGCCGAGGGCTTCGCGCCACCGTCGCCGCCGGTTCCCAGCGGATCCAGTACTTCGTGAATCGGCGTTACGCCTGCGATCGGTTCCTTCGTGAATACGCCCAGCTTCAGCGAGAGCGCTCCGGCCAGCTTGCCTTCCAGGTACACCGGGCTGCCGCTCATGCCTGCAACCACTCCGGTGTGCTCCACCTTTTCGCCCTTGAGCTGCACCAAAATGATCGACTCGCGCGGACCCATGAAATTGTCCAGCACGCCGAGCACAACCAGGTCGAACTTCTCAATCTGATCGCCGGCAAAAATAGTGTAGGCGTAGCCCTGCATGCCAGGCCGCACGTCGCTCAGCGGCATGATTTCTTTGGATTCCGCGGCTACGGCGGCGCGGCCATCGTCCGGCGCGCTCTTGGCCGGTAGCGGAGCCGCAAAAAAGAACAATGTCGTCAGTAATGCGAGGAAGAGTCGAGGCAGAGAGAGCGTGCCGCACACGTTAGGCCGGACCGGAGGCATGAACGTTCAATCTTACGCGGCGCGGTACCGCGAAGCAATCAAACGACCGTCATGCAAAAGGTAGTCCCAATGACCCAGCAGTTCTAGTATCGCCCGGGCCACAGACTTTTGTAGTGGTTCCATTATGCTGCACGCAGTTTGCCCCGGCGTATCGCATTTTCTCTAATCGTCTTGCATTTTTCTTCGAGCGCCTTGGGCCGCCATCCCGCCATCCTGTATATTTCCTTCATGACCACTGTCCCGCTCACCGACATCGAAGCCCGCGTCCTCGGCGCCCTAATCGAAAAAGAAATCACTACTCCCGAATACTACCCCCTCTCTCTGAACGCGCTGATGAACGCCTGCAACCAAAAATCCAATCGCGACCCGCTGATGCACCTCGACGAAGCCGCGGTTCGCCAAGCGCTCCGCGGCTTAAACGATCAACTGCTGGCGCGTTCCGCAGCCAGCGACAGCCGTGTGACCAAATTCGAGCATCGCCTCGGGGAAGTCTTTAATTTCGACCGCAAAGAAACCGCCATCCTCTGCGAATTGCTGCTGCGCGGCCCGCAAACGCCTGGCGAACTACGCAGCCGCGCCGAGCGCATGCATCCGTTCGAAGATTTGAGCGAAGTGCAAACCACTCTGCAGCGCCTGATGCGCCGCGAACCGCCGCTCGCGAAATTGCTGTCGCGCCAGCCGGGAATGAAAGAGGCGCGCTACGCGCATCTCCTCTCCGGCGACGTGCAGGTCAGTACCGGTCCAGCTCATGCTTTTGAGAGTAGTCCTGAGGAATCAGGTGAAGCCAAAGCCGACCAAATCAAAACGCTCGAAACGGAAGTGGCTGCTCTGCGCGAGGAAGTCCGAGATCTAAAGCTGCAGTTCGCGGAATTTCGCAAACAGTTTGAGTAACCAATTAGAGTAACCACCCGCGCGGCTGGTGCCGTTCATCCCGCTCTCGCCCGGGAAGGCGGTGAACCCGCCGATCTAATCCATGTGCATATGCATGGCGAAAATTTTGTCCATCGAATCTTCGTACGGATACACGTGCGTCATCCACCCAAATACCACCGGATGAAACCGTCCGCCTGCCGCATCGCAGGCATCCTGCGTGGCAATGGATCCAGCCAGCCCGAACTTGCTCCAATCCGCGCCCGAAGCTTCCCTCAGTTTGGGAAGACACAAGTTCGTGTGCAAGTGCCACATGGCAATGCTGAGCGGCACTCGCGCGTTTAGCTCATCTTCCGTGGCCCGCCGGGGCATCGTATACATCGCGCCCACCAGTTGATACCCGGTAGCGGTCTTCTTGTAGAGCAGGGAAGTCGGCCGCGCCGGATCGAACGTCAGCGATTCGAGAAACCCGTTGGTGTAATTCGTAAAGTGATACTCGGGCTGCGGAATGTTCGGCAGAAAGATTTTGTACCCGTCGTTCAGCGCCACATGGTAGTCCTTGTATTTCTCCATGGCCGCGCGCAGTGTGGCTACGATTTCCTTGGCGCGCTGTTCGTCACCCGGCATTTGCGGGCGTATCGACGTCATGTGCATGTGCAAACTGTGGTTGTGATGCTCGCCGCTCATCTCTTGGACGGCTTGCCCTTCGCTGGACTTTTCGTCACCGGGCATTTTCATTCCCGCCATGCTGGCATGCTCGTCCTGCTGCGGAGCGTGGGCTTCCGCGCTTGCCTCGGCGGTTGCTCCTGCATTGGCCGCGGCGTTCGCGTTCGCGCCGCTATTCTCCGCCGAACCCACCATTGGCGGATGATGTCCGGGCATCGCCGCCAAAAGCACGCTTACCAGAAAAAGCGCTGCGACCACCATCGCAGCTTTCGTAACAATTTGTATGGCCGTACGGCGCCCTGACATAACCATTCTCCTCACTCCATAATACGCAAGCCGCTGCAAGGGAGTTTCAGCGCGTTTCTATGGAAGTGTCTGCGCGAAAACTGTCCAGCAGGACAGTGTCGAGTGAACCTTTGTCTTGGCTTTTGTAGCGGCCAGGCTTTGGTCCCGGTGCTTTTTGCCGCGCCCGTCGTCTCGCTCGCGACAAGGGCCCGCCGCGAATCCGCCATGCTAAAATTACCCCGTGAAAAACCAAACCATCCATCCGGCTAAATCCATCAACGGCGGCATCGAACTCCCCGGCGATAAATCCATTTCCCACCGCTACGGCATGCTCGCCGGAATCGCCCAAGGCGCCAGCGAACTGCGCCATTTTTCTGCCGCCGCCGATTGCCGCAGCACCCTGGCGTGCATGCGCGCCCTAGGCGCCGAAGTAAAAATCGAAAAAGATGTGGTACGCGTCACCGGAAAGGGTCTGCACGGCCTGCAAGCCCCGCGCAAGCCGCTGGACGCGGGAAATTCCGGCACCACCATCCGCCTGCTCTCCGGGATTTTGGCGGGGCAGAATTTTTCCACAACCATCAGCGGCGATGCCTCGCTGCAGAAGCGCCCGATGAAGCGCATCGTCGGCCCGCTGCGCCAGATGGGCGCGGACATTCAAGCGCGCGAAGAGCAATTCGCGCCGCTCGCCATTCGGGGCGCCAAACTTCATGCCATCAGCTACGAAATGCCTATGGCCAGCGCACAGGTAAAATCGTCGGTACTCCTCGCGGGGCTCTTCGCGGAGGGGGTTACCAAAGTGATTGAGCCGGCGCGCACACGGGACCACACCGAACTTGCGCTCGAAGAGTTCGGCGCGCAGATCGAACACCACGGATTGACCACCACGGTCCATGGATTGAGCAGTGCGGACAACGGCCACGGCGCATTAACGGGCCGCGAGCTGGACGTTCCCGGAGACATTTCGTCGGCGGTATTTTTCATTGCGGCGGCGTCTTTGTTTCCGGAATCGAGTTTGCTGATCCACAACGTGGGGCTGAATCCCACGCGCACTGCGATCTTGGATTTGTTCCTCTCCATGGGCGCATGGATCAAAACGCCCACGCTGCGCACGGCGCACGGGGAAGTGGTTGGCGACCTAGCAGTGAAAGGCGCCACGCTGCGGGGCGGAATTATTGAGGGCGATACGGTTCCACTGCTCATCGATGAATTGCCGATGCTGGCCGCGCTCGGGCCGTTCACTGAGCAGGGTATTGAAATCCGTGACGCCGCGGAGTTGCGCGTGAAAGAAAGCGACCGCATCGCCGCGCTAGCGGAAAACTTGCGCCGCATGGGCGCGCACGTCGAAGAACGTCCCGATGGCCTGCGCGTTGAAGGACGCAACGCCGGCAAACTGCACGGCGCGGAGATCGAGCCCCACGGCGACCATCGCATCGCCATGGCTTTCGCCATCGCCGGCTTGGCCGCCGAAGGCAAGACCATCATCCGCGACGCCGATTGCGCCGGCGTTTCTTTTCCGGCCTTTTACGAAGAACTACATCGCCTCGCCCAGCGTTGAGCGCGGGCGGCGGGATCGTAATCACTCCACAAATTCTCGCGCACTCTGGTGCGGTCCTGGCCGGCGTCGCGGCTAGTGATGCCCGCCGAGCGAATCGCGCTTCACGCCATACTCCGCGCCCCACGCGTCGGTCATCTGCCCGCGAATCTCCCACAACGCCGGGAAAAATTTGTGACTCATCCCTTCGGACAGAATCTCGACCGGACGGCCTTTTAGCGATTTTGACCCGAAGCCGATCGTGCGATGAATCAGCTGCATGTGCTCGTAGCGGAATTTCTGAAACAGTTCGTCGAATTCCGCCAGCGCTTCGGCTACCACGTAAGCGTCGCCGTGGTTGTACGCCGAGTCGTAGATTTTTTCCACCGTCAGGCCGTGCTTGTCGAGGTAGTGCTCCTGAAAAGAATTCCACAGCGGCTGATACATGCGCAACAGCGTGCGAAATCCCGGCGACTCCTGTCCGCTGCCGTTGCCGAGCCGCGCGCGAATCGCCTGATACTCCTTCGGCGACATGGTCTCCAGCAGCGCCACCTGCTGAATCATCATCTTCTGTGCCAGATGCACGCGGCGAAAAAGCGTCAGCACGCGATTGGTATTTTCCGCCTGCAAATAATCGTCGATATCGAGCAGCGTGTAAGCGATCAGCTTCATCCACAGCTCTTCGACCTGGTGCACCAGCTGGAACTGCAACTCGTCGGCGTTGCATAACTCATCGAACGTCGACTGGCAACTCAGCAGCGTTTTGGTTTGGAGGTATTTTTCGTAGTCCAGCGTACCTTCGCCGCCCATGGCGGCATAGAACTGTTCACGATTCATGGAGCCTCTCTGAATTTGCACAAGCCAAAGGACGGCCTGCGTTGGGCCGTATCGATTGAAGATTGTTCCTAGCGTTCGGAATTGCCGGAAGGGCGCGTGGATTCCGCGGAGTCCCCAGTTTCCTTGCGGTGGCTGCGCACTTCGCGCAGCGCGTAAATCGGCTTGTTCTGCGATTCGTAATAGGTGCGCGAACTGATTTCGCCCAGCAGCCCCATGGAAATAAACTGGATGCCGCTGATGAACATCACCACGGTTAGCAGCGTCAGCGGGCCGTGCTCGGTCATGATGTCCACGTGACTGTAAAACTTAGAAAAGGCCAAAAAGCAAGCCAGCAACATACCAATGCCCGCGCCGCCGAGCCCCAGCAAGCCAAAAAACTGCAGCGGTCGCGTGGAATAATCCAGCAGAAATTTCACCATCAGCAAATCCAGGAACACGCGCACGGTGCGGCCGATGCCGTAATTGGATTTGCCGTTTTTGCGCTGCAGATTCTCGATGGGCACTTCGGCGATCTGCGCGCCGGTGGTGGCGGCCAGCGCGGGAATGAAGCGGTGCAGCTCGCCATAGAGTTGAATTTCCTGAATGATTTCGCGGCGATAGGCTTTGAAGGTGGTGCCAAAATCGTGCAGCTCCACGCCGCTCAGCTTGGCCATCATCCAGTTAGCCACGCGGCTGGGAATCTGGCGCATCAACCAGTGATCGCGGCGGTTATGTCGCCAGCCGCTCACCAGATCAAATCCTTCTTCCATTTTCTCGAGGAAGCGCGGAATTTCTTCCGGGTCGTGCTGCAAATCCCCGTCCATCGAGATAATCACTTCGCCGCGCGCATAGTCGAAGCCCGCCTTGAGCGCCGCGGTCTGCCCGAAGTTGCGGCGCAAACGCACCAGGTTCACGCGGCGGTCGTGCTCGTAAATATCGGAAAGCACCTTGAAGGAATTGTCCTTGCTGCCGTCGTCCACAAACACGAGCTCGTACGGTTCACCGACGGAATCCATCACCTCCGTAAGCTTCATGTACAGCGGAGGAATGTTTTCCTGCTCGTTGAAGAAGGGCACCACGATGGAGTAACGGATGCTCGCTTCACTGACCATATTTTGCAGTTCTGCCTCTTTATTCTGGCAACGATTACGCTTCCTGGGTCACGAAACCATAGTCTATCAGGCGAATCCCCTGCTCGGCGACAAGATTTCGGATGCTTCGGTCAGTCAGGATTTCCACCTCGATGCGGCGCGATTCCTGCAGGCGAGTATCCGAGCGCTGCAGGTCGGCGTCGACAAATCCGGGATGGCACATTAATTCCGTGGTGCCTTCGGGCAAGCCGCGCAACAACTTAGCCAAGCCATCGCGGGTGAGCTCGCCGGTTTGCGCGATGCCGCAAAAAAAGTCGGCCGTGGCGATGCCGTAGTGTTCGGCTTGCCCGCGCGCGTCGCGCGCCAGCAGTTTTAGTCCGCGCGCTTGCACGCCTTGCCGCAGCACTTTGGCGCCATGCTGATTTTCTCCCGCGGAGAGCGCCGAGCGCAGGGAAGACGTTTCGTGGGAAACGCGGATGGCGCCAATCTCATGGCGTTTGGCGAGGCGCAGGGCGATCTCGAAAAGTCCGGGCAACATTTGCACGTGCTTGTGGCCGTCGAGGTGCGTTGGCGCGATGCCCGCTTCGCGCACCTTGCCGATTTGCGCGTCCCATTCCTCTTCCACTTCTTCGAGCACGATGGCACGGCGCGCCAGCTTCATCAGGATGGACTCGGTGCCGCCGGCAAATTCTCCTTCGTCGTTCAGGACGGTGCTGACGAGTTCCTTGGGCGCGATAGGCGGGCCGTCGCTTAGGTTCAGGTGTACGCCGACACCGAGGCCTTCGCGCGAGAGCGCCAGCTCTACCCCGGAGGCAAAGGCTTTTCCGTTGGCCAGGAGCGAGGCGCTGGTGACGATGCCGTTGCTGTGGGCTTCGGCAATGCCCCGATTTACGCCTTCGGTCCAGCCCAGGTCATCGGCATTGACGATCAGGTTCTTCACAGCACGCGCTTTCGTCTTATGGCCTGTACCTTCGGACAGCTTATGGTTCCGCTCACCATGACATCTGTACCATTGACCGACTTTCTTGCCAACTCTAGCATGGCTCTACTAAGTGTATTGGCCGTTCCGAGGAGCTATGCCTCTAAATCTGCGTGAATCCAAAGCTACTGGTACGCGCCATGGCGAAAATCGCCGCGGACGGCGCATGAATTCCCGCGTTCCGGTGCGCCTTGAATGGGATGCCAAAGCTGGTCCGCGCGTTTCGGTGCAGGCACACACGCGCGTGGTGAATCCGTATGGCTGCATGGTGGTTCTGGAACAGTCGCTCGAACTGGAGCACCGCTTGGCGCTCACGAATCTGGCGACCGAAAGCAGCAATGCGGCGGTGGTGGTTTGGAAGGGCAATCCCCGGCCGGATGGCTGGGAGTACGGGATTGAATTGGTGGCGCCTGAGATGGATTTCTGGGGACTGGAGCTGTGAAAAACGATGCTGGATAAAAAGACCGTAGTCCCCTCGCCGGTGCGTCCGGCGTTGCAACGCCCGCCGACGGCCGAAGAGCGCCGCCGCGCGCAGCGCGTGCTGCTGCGCATGCCGGTGGTCCTGCACATCGAGGGCAAGCCTGCGATGAACGGCTTCACGCACACGGTGAGCCAGAACGGCGCGATGGTCATTGTGCCGGAGCCGCTGGCCGAAGGTGCCAAGCTTTCCGTGGAAAATCCCAAGACGCGCAATACTGTGGAAGCCCGCGTGGTGCGTCCGCCGCAGATCACCAGCGACGGGTGCCTGATTCCGGTAGAGTTTTTGACGCCTTCGCCGCAATTCTGGAACGTGTTCTTTCCGCCTTCGATCAATTAACTTCTGATCAGCTAATCGGTTGGGCCTGCCAGCGTGCCGCTTTGGAGTGCGCGGCGGGTACGGCTGTGTTCCTACTCGCTCGCAGCAGTGGGGGCCTTTGCTGTACAGACCGAAGTCTACGCCACCCGAGTCTGGAGTGTACGAAAACTGGTCGCTCCCAGTGATTCGTTTGAGTAATGACTATAATAGACTTATTGAGACGCGTGTTTTGTAACTGTTGATTCTGCTCCGGCCATAAGTCTCTTATAAAGAATACTGCGAAGATGTGTGCGAAATTGTTGATTGCAAATGAGTTGGCGGAAGATCTGGGAGCTTGTTACATTTTGCGGTAGTACTCGAGTGAGCAGACTAGGTTAGGCCGAAAGGCGCCCGCCGCAGACGGCGGTCGCTACAAAGGACTAAGAAAGAGAAAAGCGGCTCCGAAGCTTTGGAGCCGCTTTTCTCTTTCGAATGGGAATTGTCGGCTATTGGACGGTGATGGAGGTTTGTCCGTTCGAGCCGGTGTAGTTGTTATCGCCGCTGTAGACGGCTTTGATTGTTTCGGTGTGGCCGGTGGGCCCAGTGCTGCCGCCACCTCCGCCGCCGCAACCGGCGATTAGGCCGGCGCCGAGAAGAAAAATGGCGAGCCCGGCGTACGCGTAGCCGCGCCGCCTTACCGGAGGCATGGTGAGCCAGAAGGCCAGATAGGCTAGCGCTGCGAAAGCAAGTATGGCGATGGGAGCCAGCGGCATAGGCAGACGGCGGTCGTTTCCGACCGGTCCGGGCAAGGCC
>JBEKVU010000106.1:0-10350 GCA_049513775.1 Candidatus Acidiferrum sp. | reverse complement strand
CGGCGCGCGCGGTTGCTTCCAGCGTGGCGCGCGCGGCGTTCGCGATGTTGCCCAAGCTGCGCAAAACCGCCGACTTCAATCTGCAGCTGGCGTTTCCCGACTGGAATGAAAAGCAACGCCGCGCGGTGCGGCGCAAAATGGTTCACAATCTCGGCTGGATGGCCGCTGAATTCGCGCGCCTGCCCAAATACACCAAGGAAAATATCGAGCAGTTCGTGATTCTCGATGGACACGAGAATTTTCTGGCGGGCAAGCAGCGCGGCAAAGGCGTGCTGTATCTGACAGGCCATATCGGCGCCTGGGAGCTCTCTTCCTTTGCACACGCGCTCTACGGCTTTCCGCTGCACTACATGGCGCGGCCGATCGACAATCCGCGTATTGACGCGTTTGTGAATCGTTATCGCTGTCTCTCCGGGAATCAGCCGATTTTCAAAAATGCATCGGCGCGAGCCATGCTGAAAATTCTGAAAGACCAAGGTACCGTAGGCATTCTCGCCGACCAGAACACCATGCCGCAGGAAGGTGTGTACGTGGATTTTTTCGGTACTCTGGCGTGCACTTCGACGGGCATTGCGCGGGTGGCACTGCACACGGACGCGGCGGTTGTACCAGGCTACGTGTTCTGGGATCCGAGCATTCGCAAGTATCGCTTGCGGTTCGAACCGCCAGTGGAGTTGAGCCGCACGGGCGATGCCGCGCGTGATATCCAGGAGAACACCGCGCGCTTCACTAAGATTATTGAAGAGATCGTTCGGCAGCATCCTGAGCAGTGGGTGTGGCTGCACGCGCGTTGGAAGACGCGGCCTGAGGTGGGAGCGAATATCTATCCGTTTTTGTGATGGCGGAAAGTTGAGAGAGGCTTTGGTAGCACCGGCACTATGGCTTGTGCACTTTGTGCTGGGTTGGTCTGCGGCACGGGCAGCCGTGCCCGTGCTAGAAATTCAAGATGGTAAAAAACGCTGACGAAAGTGGTGCAACGTGAATCGAACGGCTAGAGAACTGGCGGCGGCCATCGCTGCGGAAGTTGAAGGTGACGACGGCGTGGAAATAAGCTCGGTGGCCGCTCCCGAGCGCGCCGGAGCGCACGACCTGGTTTATCTCGATTCGCCGAAGCACGTGGCACGCGTAATTTCTTCGGCGGCCCTTTGCGTAGTTGCGCCGCAGGCGATTGCACTTGCTGGAAAAACAGTCCTGCGCTCGGCAAATCCAAAATTATCGTTCGCTCGCGCTGCGGCCTTCCTGCTGGAACGCGCGCCCATCGCCGCTGGGGTGCATCCGAGCGCGATTATTGCGCCGTTAGCCAAAGTTGCGCTCACGGCGAGTATCGGCCCCTACGCGGTGATCGGGGAAGACGCGCACGTCGGCGAACACACGCAAATCGGCGCGCACTCGGTGATTGGCGCCGGCTGCTGGATTGGCGACCACTGCCGCATGCACCCGCGCGTGACGCTTTACAACGGGGTTCGCATTGGCAATCGTGTGGAGGTTCACGCCGGCGCGGTGATTGGCGCGGATGGCTTTGGATATGCGTTCGGCGAAAATCGTTATACCAAGTTTCCGCAACTCGGTATCGTGGAGATTGCCGACGACGTCGAGATTGGCGCCAACACCACCATTGATCGGGGTTCATTGGACGATACGCGGATTGCCGAAGGCGTGAAGCTCGACAATCTGGTGCATGTCGGCCACAACGTTCAGATTGGCGCGCACACGGTGATTGCCGCACAAACAGGCATTTCCGGCTCATCCAAAATCGGCCACCATGTGGTTGTGGGCGGACAGGTGGGCATTGCCGATCACTGTACCCTCGAGGACGGTGCGATTGCCGGCGCGCAATGCGGCATCCCCACCGGCAAGACAATCCGCGCGGGACAAACCGTGTGGGGCACGCCGGCCAGGGAACTCGGCAAATTCAAGGTGGCCTTTGCGTGGCAGGCAAAGTTACCGGAGCTCGCCACGCGGATCAAAAAGCTTGAGGAAGAGTCGGAGCGGTGAGGATGCCTCGCTCCGTTCTAAACGACTCAGTAAGGAAACGCGCCGAAGGCCGAAGTAAGAGACTTGGAATGACGCGGTGAAGGCCTCGGAATTATGCAGTAAGGGAATTGCGATGCCCAGAACAGAGCATCCGTGGCGCGTACTCGTGGTCGGCGGGCACACGCGGACCATCGGCAAGACGCAACTGGTCTGCGACATTATCGCGGCGTTTCCGAAAGTGCGTTGGATTGCCGGCAAGATCACGCAATACGGGCATGGCGTGTGCGCGCAAAATGGCCATGATTGCGATTGCGCTCCCGATGAGCATATCTGTGCCCTCAGTTGGGAAGCGTCTGCCAGCACAGGGACGGACAGCTCAAGGTTTTTGGCGGCCGGAGCGGAGCGCTCTTTTTGGCTGCGCACCAAGCAGGGCTTCCTGGCTGAAGGTTTGCCGATTCTGCGTCAGGCGATTCGCGAGGTCAGCGACTCGTCGCTCGCATGTAACTCGCAAGACAGTGAAAACGCAGACCGCCCAGTGGTGCTCATCGTCGAGAGTAACTCCCTGATGCAATTCGTAAAACCCACGCTGTTTTTCGCGGTGCTCGATCCCGCCAAGGAAGATTTCAAGGACTCCGCGCGCGCTGCTCTTGATCGCGCCGACGCCTTGGTGATTCGTGGCAACGGCATTTCGTCTACTGGCGAACCGCCGTGGATGAGGCTGCCAGCCAGACTCTTGCGAGAGAAGCCGTCGGTCAGGCAGCCTGAGGGCGATCCACTGCCTGCACCACTAGCGGTGCTTGTAAAACGCGCTCTTGAAGCTCCCGCCGGCGTGATCATCTGAGGCGCGCGCCGCTCGGCAACGAGCCAATCCCGTGCCTTTTTCCCGCTCCCGGGTAAACAATTCATGTGAACGAGGAGCTATTTAAAAGCATCTTAATCGTTGACCGACAGTCTCAAGGCGGGCGATAATTGAGTAGTACTGGTGTTACCCATGGGGCTTGCGGCCAGCCGTTGGTTCGGAAGTGTTGGTAAACACAGTAGTTAGGGCATCCGTAGTGAGCCACCACGAATTGCGCGACTGGCCCTGATGAGCCTTAAGCAGGGCGGTTTGAAGGCCTGATGGATGGGGGATGCTCCGCTCCGGGGGGAGCCTAGATGGCATCATTTGCAAGGTTGGGTGAGGAAATACCCGTCGCTTCAGCGCCGGTACCGTGGAAAGAACATAACTTCGCTACGCGCCTGGAGCAGGCAATTGAACGCGGCGCCTTGCATCTGGTTTCTTTGCAGGATCCGCGCGGCTATTGGCAGGGCGAACTCGAAGCAGACACCACCCTCGAATCGGATTACATCTACTACCTTTTCGTTTTGGGCAAAGCCGCGCCCGAGCGCATCGCCAAGCTGGCCAACTATGTTCGGGCGCGGCAGCTTCCCGATGGCGGCTGGAGTATCTACCCCGGCGGTCCTTCGGAATTGAACGCCACCTGTAAAGCCTATTTTGCTCTGAAGCTGGCGGGCGATTTGCCGGGCTCCGCGCACCTCACGCGGGCGCGCGAAATTATTCACCGGCTTGGGGGGCTCGAATCTACCAATTCCTATGTGCGTTTTTATCTGGCCCTGGTGGGTGCGGTGGGTTGGGAACTCGTTCCCTCGATTCCGCCAGAGCTAATGCTGCTGCCGAACTGGTTTTTTATCAACATTTACGAGATGTCTTCGTGGACGCGCGGCATCGTGATTCCCATGGGCATACTTTCCGCGATTCGCCCGGACTTTCGGCTGCCAGCGCACGCGCGCGTCGACGAGCTTTTCAAAGATCCGAATCATAAAACCGCGGCGTTTGATTGGAGCGATCAGTTTATTTCTTGGAAGAATCTTTTCCTGGCCGTCGACCGGGGATTAAAGCTATACGAAAAATTTCCGTGGAAGCCGCTACGTGCACGGGCGCTGCGTGAGTCAAAGCAATGGATGATCGAGCACATGGAGCGCACCGAAGGGCTGGCGGCGATCTATCCGGCGATGATGAACTCGATTTTTGCGTTGATCGCCATGGGGCACGGTCCTGACGATCCGGTTACCTGGCGGGAAATCAAGGAATTCGCCAATTTTGAAATTGAAGAGGAAGAAACGATTCGCCTGCAACCGTGCGTTTCGCCGGTATGGGATACCTGCATCGCCATGGTGGCCCTGGAAGAGGCAGGCGTGGCGCCGGATCACCCGTCGCTCGTGAAATCCGCCGAATGGATGCTCTCGAAGCAGGTGCTTGGTCCGGGCGACTGGCAAATCAAGAACAAAGATGCGGAGCCGGGTGGCTGGGCCTTCGAATTTCGCAACGACTACTATCCGGACGTGGATGACACCGCGTTTGTGCTGATGGCTCTGCAACGAGTGAAATTTCCCGATCCTGCTCGCATGGAGGGCGCAATTCGCCGCGGATTGCAGTGGCTCCTCAGCATGCAAAACCGCGATGGCGGATGGGGTGCGTTCGACCGCGACAATGACCGCAAGTTTTTGTGCAACATTCCGTTTGCGGACCACAACGCGATGATTGATCCTTCGACCGCCGACGTAACCGCGCGCGTGGTGGAATGCCTGGGGCGTTTTGGTTGGACCGCGGAACATCCGGCGATTCAGCGGGCCGTGAAATTCTTGCTGAAGGATCAGGATCGCGACGGTTCGTGGTTCGGGCGCTGGGGCGTAAATTTTGTGTACGGCACCAGCGGGGTTTTGCGGGCGCTCGAAACGGTTTCGATGACCACGCAGGATTTCTGCCAGCGTGCGGTGGGCTGGCTACGCCAGGTGCAGAAGGCGGACGGCAGCTTCGGCGAGTCGTTGCGCAGCTATGATGAACTGCACACCAAGGGACAAGGCCCGAGCACCCCTTCACAAACGGCGTGGGGTTTGATCGGCTTGCTGGCGGGCGCGGAGACCGGTGATCCAGCGATCACCAAAGCGGTGAGCTATCTGCTCGGCCAGCAGAATCACGACGGTTCGTGGACCGAAGACGATTTCACGGGGACGGGTTTTCCCGGCGTGTTTTACCTGAAATATCATCTCTACCGCAATTCGTTCCCCGTATACGCGTTGGCGCGCTACTACAATCAGGCGCTGAACGCGGGTGAATACTGCGCGATAAAATTCCAGCCGAGCGAGTTCCGGCTGCGCAGCGGGTTTTAACCGCGTGATGCGCACTCCTTTCCGCCTCGCGGCTACCATTTTGCAATCCGAGCTCTCCGGAGTGCTCCCGGGCAAGAAAGAAAAGCTCCCTTTATGCTGCGTGGCGGTTCCGGACGTAGCGGAAACGGCCGCGCCGGGGCATGGCACTCAGGCTCCGGCAAATGGAAAGCCTGCAAAAGGTCCATCGGCCCCAATAGTTTGGCTGACGGGCTATGAAGATCCTTTGGCGAGCCCATCTGTCGGGTCGTTCACGCGTGATCTGCAAAACGTTGGACACACTGTTTTTCTGGTAACCGACGGAACCAGGTTGCGGCGCCGAATTCACGAGTTTCGCCCGAATGCGCGCTTATATTTTACCGTGCGGCTGTACGGCATGCCGCACACGCACAACCGGCGCCTGGGTAGGGACGGAGCTTTTACGCTGGCCATCGAGGGTATTCGGGCTGCACAGCTCTCAGGATTCTTTGTGTGTGCCAACGTGGTGGTGGACCACGATACGCAGCTGCACGAAATCAGCCAGCTTCTCGAGCAGCTCGGTTCCGTGAATTTAGATGGCATGATCATCACCGCGGAGAACGACGGCAATAAGGTACAACGCGAAACCGCGGCTGCGGCGCGAGGCTTGATTGGAAATTCCTGGTGGGCGTCGTTTTCGCGACTTGTGCAGCTTTCTTTCGATGAGCCTGGTGCTAGCGTCACGGGTGGTTTGGCTCCAACGAAGAATGTTGCGCTTCCGCGAACGAGTGATTTGACTGCGCGTACGAAACAGGACGTGCAGGTATCCTCCAAAGAGGTGGCCCTACAGTGAGCGCGGCTGCAGCCGCTTCCGCAACTACGCTGGTTACCGGTGCTGCAGGATTTCTCGGCAGCCACGTTGCCCGGCAGTTGGTAGCACGCGGGGAATCCGTTCGCGTGTTGTTGCGCGCGTCGAGCAGTAACAAGGCCATCGCTGGCCTTCCGCTGGAATACGTCACCGGAGATTTGCGCGACGTGGCGTCCCTGCAGCGCGCTGTGGCTGGGATTCGCCATGTGTACCACGTAGCCGCGGACTATCGACTGTGGGCGAAGAATCCGCGGGACATTTACGACTCGAACGTTGGCGGTACCATAAATTTAGTGGCTGCGGCGAAGCAAGCGGGCGTGGAACTGCTGATTTACACGAGCACCGTGGCCACCATCGCGGTGGACCGCCACGCCGCCAGCGCGAACGCAGACAAGGCTTCTTCGCCGTCGCACGCCGATGCGTTCGCAAAGCTGCCGAGCGAGTTTACGGACGCGAAGCTTGAGGAAATGATTGGGCACTATAAGCGCTCGAAGTGGCAGGCTGAAGCCGAGGTTCTGGCAGCGGCAAAAAATGGTTTGCCCGCGATCGTGGCGATGCCAACGACCCCCGTTGGTCCGTGGGATTGGAAGCCCACGCCCACCGGGAAAATCATCGTGGATTTTCTAAACGGGAAAATGCCCGGCTATGTGGAGACGGGATTGAATTTCGTGGGTGTGGAAGATTGTGCCGCGGGGCATCTGCTGGTTGCCGAACGCGGGAAAATTGGCGAGCGGTACCTGCTGGGCGCAGAGAATTTGACGCTGAAAAGTTTTCTGGATACGCTAGCGACAATTACCGGACTGCCCGCGCCAAAATTGAAAATTCCCCATGGCTTGGCTTTGACGGCGGCGTACGCCGAGACCGCTTTTTCGCGCCTTCTTGGGCGCGAGCCGCAGATTCCCGTGGAAGGCGTAAAAATCGCGCGGCATATGATGTTCGTCGATGCCTCGCGCGCGCAGAGGGAGTTGGGTTTCCGCGCGGGGCCCGTAGCCGAGGCGCTCGAGCGGGCGGTGCGTTGGTACGAGGGCAATGGCTACGTTTCGCCGCGTCGCGCAAAAAAAATTGTGCATGCCGCCGCGGCATAGCTTTTGTGACACACCTAGATTGCGTGCGCCAAACTCCCTGCGCGCGGGGTTTGTGTCTTGGGGCTGTGAATCGGCATCTTACTTAGAGGTGGGTAACGGTATTTAAGCTAGCTGGGACCTGGGGCGCCACAAGATCAACATGCGTTTTCTTGTTACATTCGCTATCGACGCGGAGTTTAATCCGTGGAAATCGCGCCACCCGTTTGTGCCGTATGATTACGATAACTCCGGACGGAAACGCGAATTCGACATGTATCGCGCCAACATCGGCGCCAACGAAGTGACGGTGTTGCTCACCGGAATGGGTCCGGCCAGCGCTAGCAAGGCCATGCGAATCGTACCGCCGGAACTGCATGATGCGTGGATTTCGACGGGCTTAGCGGGTGCGCTGGATGCCGCGTTGCCATTGCGCGCGACCGTGGTGGCGCGCACGGTGATGACGCGCGACGAAACGATACACCTGCTCAGCGATGCGGATTTTGTCAGCGTGGCGACGGCATGCGGCGCGACGGCGGTGACCACGTTTCTTACCAACACGAATGTTGTCGCCAGTTCCATCGAAAAAGAGTCGCTGGCCTCGACCGCGAGCGTTGTGGAGATGGAATCGACACACATATTGGCAGCGGCACAAGAGCGGCAAATTCCCGCGGTAGCCGTGCGAGCTATCAGCGATATTGCCGAGGAGGATCTTCCTCTGGACTTTCAGAAAATCGCTGACGAACGCGGCCACGTGAAGGTGGGTGGACTTTTGAAGGAATTGGCGCTGCATCCGCACCGGTTGCCGTTGTTGATTCGTTTTGGCGCGCACAGCCGCGCCGCCGCCGTGGCGCTGGCGGATTTTCTGGATCGCTATATTCCCGAATTGGCAGAAGACGCCCGGCGAAATGCGGTGGCCAACGAATGGGCCAATGCCGCAGTCAAGGCGGTAAATCGCAAGGAAGGATGGTTGCAGTGAGCACTGCGATCTCTGCATCCTCGTCATCCGGGAGTCAAGTCGCGCCTGTTCCGAAGACCATGCGCGCGGGTGTGTATCGCGAAAAGGGCCTTGTGCGCGTCGAGGAAGTGCCCGTGCCCGATGTGGGCATCAACGAAGTGTTGATCAAGGTGGCTTCCTGCGGCATCTGCGGCACGGACATTAAGAAGATCTTTCACGCGTACGTGTCGCCTCCGCAAATTCTTGGGCACGAACTGGCGGGCACGGTCGTCGCGGTTGGCCCGGGCGTGAGCAAATGGCGGGTCGGCGACCGCGTGATGAGCTTTCACCACGTTCCGTGCGGGACGTGTTTCTATTGCGAACGAAGGCTCTTTTCGCAATGCGCGCAATATAAGTCTACGGGACTCACGGGTGGCTTTACGCCGAATGGCGGCGGCTTCGCGGAATACGTAAAAGCGATGCCGTGGGTGGCGGAGCGCGGCATCGTGGCTTTGCCCGATGATGTGAGCTTTGAGGAAGCCACGTTCATCGAGCCCATCAATACCATCGTTAAAGCCGTGCAGAAAGCCCGCATCGTTGCAGGTGAAACGGTGTTGATCGCCGGCTGCGGGCCGATTGGCTTGCAGTTGCTGATGGTGGCCAAGCTTTCCGGCGCGTACCTCTACACCAGCGATCCCATGGCTGTCCGCCGCGAGAAAAGCCTCACGCTTGGCGCGCAGGAGTCTTTTGACCCAACCAATGGTAAGCTGGTGGAACTGGTGAAAGCCCGTTCAGGGGGCAGAGGGGCGGATGCGGTGCTGGTAGCAGTGGCCCATCCTTCGGTGGTCATTGATGCATTGGCGGCGGCGCGGCCCGGTGGTCGCGTGCTGCTCTTTGCCGCGAATGATCCGGTAACGAAGATCGAGTTTCCCGCCTCAGCCGTGGGTATCGACGAAAAAGAGATCTTGGGCAGTTACAGCGCGGCCGCGGACATTCAGGAAGAGGCCGCCGAACTGGTGCTGCGTAAGAAACTCCCGGTAATGGAAATTGTCTCGCATCGCTTTCCGCTGGATAGGATTCAAGAGGCTTTGGAACTCGCAGCCAGGCCCACGGAAGAATCATTGAAGATCTTGATTACACATAACTAGCAACAAATGGCGTTACTGAGGGTTGATCCATTGTATGAGTAGCAGAACCTCAATTCCCAAACGGCCAGATATGGGTGAAGAAGGCGTGGCGGTGCTGACGCCGCGCGTTGCCGTGCCCTCCAAGATGACCGCGGCCGTGCTCTACGGCAGCGAAGATCTGCGTATCGAGCAGATGGACGTCCCCAGCGTGAAGCCGGACGAAGTTTTGTTGCGCGTACGCCTGGCGCTTACAGATGGCACGGACCTGAAAGTGTGGAAGCGCGGCTATCACGCCAAGATGATTCAGCCGCCCGCGGTCTTTGGTCATGAAGTGGTCGGCGAAATTGCCGTGGCGGGGAAGCGCGTGGATGCGCGCTGGCGGCTGGGCATGCGGGTGGTGGCGGCGAATTCTGCACCCTGCCTGCGCTGCTATCACTGCCGCCGCGGGCAGGAAAATCTTTGCGAAGATCTGCTGTTCAACAATGGCGCGTATGCGGAATATATGCGCATCCCCGCGCGCATCGTTATGGAGAATATGCTGGAGGTGCCGCACTCCGTCGACGACGCCAGCGCGGCGCTGGCCGAGCCTCTGGCGTGTGTGTTGCGCGGCATTCACGAAATGGAATTGCGCGCCGGAGATACCGCGGCGGTAATCGGTTGCGGCCCGATTGGATTGAAATTTATCCGCATGCTGTCGAGGCGCGGGGTACGCGTGATTGCGCTGGCGCGCCGTTCGGCGCCGCTGGATATAGCGCGGCACCTGGGGGCTTTTGCGACCATCAATGTTACGGAAGGAAAAGATGCCATTTCCGCGGTGCGCGCGCTTACCGACGAATCGCGCGGAGCGGATGCCGTGGTGGAAGCCGCGGGCAATCCCGCAACGTGGCGGCAGGCGCTTGAGATGGTGCGGCGCGGCGGCGTGGTGAATTTCTTTAGCGGTCTGCCAAGCGGCACGAAAGTGGAAATCGAGCCGGCAGCCATTCATTACTCGGAGATCAAATTAATTTCGCCATTTCATCATACGCCGCGCTTTTTCCGCGAGGCGCTCGAAGCCATTCGCCGCAATGATATTTCCGCGCACGATTTTGTCACGGAAGAAATTGCGTTGACTGCGCTGCCGCAAGCTTTTGAACGCATGAAAGCGCGTAGTGGAGAAATCAAAGTAGCCGTGCGCCCTTGAAGATGCTCCGGCGGTTTTTTGAAGAGCCTTGTCTAGTCAAGGGGCAGGGAAACCAGTCGAACGCCATCGAGGAATCG
>JBEKVU010000105.1:0-10400 GCA_049513775.1 Candidatus Acidiferrum sp. | reverse complement strand
TTACGGCCTATCAGATTCGCCTGCTGGTGGTCCTCGTCCTGATCAATTTTGTAAATTTTGCAGCGCGGCAGGTCTTTGTGCCGCTGATTCCGTTGCTTCGCGTGCATTTGAATGTAAGCGATGCGGATCTCGGGGCCATGCAAACATGGTTGCTGCTGGTGCTAGCGCTGGCCAGCGTGCCTTTTGGATTTTTTGCGGACCGCATCAGCCGCAAGGCCATTATCTGGATCGGAATTTTGTGCTGGAGCCTGGCGACGCTCGCCGGCGGATTGGCGTCCACGTTCTCGTCGTTCCTGATCGCACGCGCCTTTGTGGGGTTGGGCGAAGCCGCCTACGCGCCCGCGGCGCAGTCCATGATTTCCGGCGCATTTCCTAAAGAGCGGCGCGCCATGGCGCAATCGATTTTCGCCACTGGCATGCTGCTCGGTGGAGCTTGCGGACAGGTCTTGGGCGGAATGGTCGGGTCGCGTTATGGATGGCAAATGGCTTTTTTTATAGTGGGTATTGCCGGGCTGATTCCGAGCCTGGCGCTGTTTTCCATCGAAGAACCTTCGCGCGGCCCGCGTTCGGAAGTTGTTCCGATACCGAGTTTGTTCCGGATCCCGGCGTTTATGGCAATGATCGCGGCCGGAGCGTGCGTCACCTTTGCCAGCGTTTCGCTGCTGACCTGGGGCGTGGATTTCGTCGAGAGCTACAAGGATTTTAGTTTGCGCGAGGCTTCCGTTGCGTTGTCGGTTGCGGCGCTGGTCTCCGCGATTACTGGCGTCCTCGCTGGCGGCGCGGTCGCGGACTTCTTGCAGAAGCGTTTTGCGTACGGCCGAGTAGCGGCGATGGCTGGCGCACTGTTGCTGGCCGCGCCGTTCTTGCTGCTGGCGATCCAGACGGAAGAGAAAGAAATCGTGCTGCTGGGTTTGGTCGTCTCGGGATTTTTTATGGCTTGGTATTTAGGGCCCGCGACAGCGGTGATTCATGACATGATGCCACGGCGGGCGCACGCTACTTCCGTCGGGGTGTATCTGCTGGTTACACAGCTCGTGGGCGGGCTGGGGCCCCAGGTGGTGGGAAGAATTTCTGATTTGCGCGATTTGCAGCTCGGGCTGCAGATTTGCGTGGCGGTAATGGTTTGCGGCGGTTTGTTGATGCTGCTGGTGATTCATTTTATTCGGCGGGATGGATTACGACACCCGTCGCTGGATATGTTTCACGCGGAGTCGGCGGATTAGGATTGTTCTGGCGTATACCCCCGGAGAAAAGAAACGGCCCTGACTAAAGTCCGGCCGCTCCCAAATCCAACGCAAAACCTCGTTCTAGTGGATGCCTAGCTTCTCGACTAGGCGGGTTACTTCGGGCTCGCTGACGTCGTAAAGCGGACGCTCGTCGTCTTCTTCGAGGCGTTCGCGCAGGTATTCCGCGGAAATGTAGCTCGATTCCCTGTCGGTAAGATCGCGGCCTGCGCGGAGGCGAAATTTCACGAAGGCAGTGTGCGCGAGGCCCACGACCAGCGCTTCGTCGCCGACGAAGAACTTTGTGTCGATGGTGTCGGCATGGCGCGTGGCGATGCCGTTCCACATGTGCGAGAAGCGGCAGTGAAATTCCTGTCCGCTGAGCTTGGAAGTGACGTCAAAGGCGCCGATGAATTGATTCATGGCGCCGTTGTTGGCGAGTACGGGGCGGGTGGTGGTTGTCAAAACGTCTCCTTCATTAGAATAGGTTTCACGCGCATTGAATATGCGCCGCTCGCGACACGGCACGCCGTGCCCCAACAATCCTTAACGGCCGGCTACCGCCACAGCACCGATGTTGGTATAGCTTTGCACGGCGGCACCGACTCCGGCGCCCGAACTTAGACGGTACCCCTGATCGAGCAAAACCTTTTCGAATGCGCCGAGGAATAGCAACACGTTGGCTTTCTGGCTGCAGTAGCCCATCAAGCCGATGCGCCAGATTTTGGCCTTGAGAGGCCCGAGGCCGCCAGCGATTTCAATGTTGAACTCATCGAGCAGTTGACTGCGAACTTTCACGTCATCGATGCCATTAGGGATCATCACCGCGGTGACGGTCGGCAAACGCTCGGCGGGATCTTTCACGAGCATCTCAAGACCCATGGCTTCGAGGCCCGCAATGAGCGCCAGTTGATTCTGGCGGTGCCGCTCCCAGCGATTTTCGAGACCCTCTTCGAGGGTCAGCCGCATGGCTTCGCGCAGCGCGAAGATCAGCGAGATCGGCGGAGTGTGATGATACAGGCGGTCCTTGCCCCAATAGTTCATCGCGGTGGTCAAATCGAAGTACCAGCTTTGTACTTTCGTTTTGCGATTGCGAAAAACCTCTTCCGCCTTGGGACTTACGGTGATCGGCGACATGCCTGGAGGCGCGCTGATGGCTTTCTGCGTGCCGCTGAAGCACACATCCACGCGCTCGTTGTCGATGTGCAGCGGCACGGCGGCCAGCGACGCGACCGTATCTACGATGAGCAACGCGCCGAGTTCGTCGGCCACTTCGCGGAAGCCGGCGAGTTGCGTGAGCACACCCGACGAGGTTTCGCCCTGTGCCAAGCCGATAATTTTGATTTTACGACCTTTGCCGGCTTTGTGCACTTCTACCGGATCCACGGTCGTGCCATAAGGGGCCTCGACACGCGTGACGGCGGCGGAGGTGCGTCCAGCGATTTCGGCCATGCGATCGGAAAACCAGCCGTTCACGCAGATGATGGCCTCATCGCCTTCTTCCAGGGTATTCACGAGCGAAGCTTCGATACCGCCAGAGCCGGAAGCCGAAAGCGGCATGGTGATGCGATTTTCCGTCTGAAAGATTTGGCGCATCAGCACCTGAGTATCTTCCATGCAGCCTTTGAACCAGGGGTCCATATGTCCGACAAGGGGCGTAGACAGGGCGCGATAAACGCGCGGGTCCATCGAGGACGGACCAGGGGTGAGCATTAATCTTACGGGAGGGTTCAGTTCGCCGATTGCTTGTGCCATGACGTTTTGCCCTTCTTTATGCTTGCAGTGAGTGCTGCACGGCGTTGCGGTTGCGGCTTATGCGGGACATCGCGGAACGCGCTTGAAGGTACGATTCTCGCGCAATCGCCTAGGGCGCGCAACCGACAAATTGGCTGGCGAGCGGCGCCGCCGGCCGAGGTTAGGCGGCGAGCTTTTGTTCTTCGGGCGCTAGCATGTGGGAAGGGACCTTGCGGAGCTCCCAGACTAAGCCGAGCCAGGACATGGCTTTAAGGGTGTAGTAGGTGATGTCGATCTCCCACCAAAAAAAGCCTTGCCGGGCGGAGGCCATAAAGTGGTGGTGATTGTTGTGCCAGCCTTCACCGAGGGTGACCAACGCGAGCAGGAGGTTGTTTTTGCTGGTGTCCGTGGTTTCATACCGGCGGGAGCCGAAGAGATGCGATAGCGAGTTAATGGTAAAAGTGCCATGCCAGCAGAGGACCGTGCTGAGGAAGAAACCCCAGATAAGCAGCGGCCAACTGCCGATGAGCCATAAGGCGACGCCAAGCGTTATCGGCGGGATCAGGTAGTATTTGTCCAGCCAGCG
The DNA here is from genome assembly GCA_049513775.1 of Candidatus Acidiferrum sp. GTDB lineage: Bacteria > Acidobacteriota > Terriglobia > Acidiferrales > UBA7541 > Acidiferrum. Next base: position 6,857 of record JBEKVU010000105.1, on the reverse strand, counting down.
CAGTTCTGGGAATTTCGCAAAGTCGCCAATGTAGTTGAGGCGCGTGTCGTTGTACTTGTCCGAGATAATCCAACCGATATGAGACCAGAAGAAGCCGAACAGCGTGGGCGAGTGTAAATCTTCTTCTTGATCGGAAAAACGGTGATGATGACGGTGATGCGCGGCCCACCAGAGAACGCCCTTTTGCACGGAAGTCATGGCCATGAAGGCAATCACGAACTGGAAGGCGCGGCTGGTTTTATAGGAGCGATGGGAAAAGTAGCGATGGTAGCCGGCGGTGACGAAGAACATGCGCAGTTCGTACATGGCGAAACAGGCGACAGGCAGATACCAGCGGAAGGGCACGAAAAAGACGGCCAGCGCGAGAACATGAATGAGCGCGAAAGGCAGCGCCGAGAAAACGGAAATGCGCGAGCCGTTGGGCAGTCTGATGGATAGCGCGCGAGAGACAGAAGCCATGCAGTAAACACCCTCCACGTCCAAGCGGACGTACATTGTTGCTACGGCAACGCAGCAGAACTAGATTAGACGGCGCCGGGGCAGGTGCCAGGTCTCAGGGGGCAGCAAGTAAATCCCGAACAGTCCCGCGACAGCCCGTTCAGTTTACGGTCGCCGCAAAACACGGTCAAGCGGCCTGAAGTACAGGTGTAATGAGCCAGTCGTAATGGGTTAGATGCAAAGGCCGTAGGTGCGTTGCTTTAGCGCCTGCGCCGTCGTGCGGAAAGCGAGCCGCTGGCGAATGTGTTATCTTGCTTACTCTATGGAAAGCAACAACTTGGAAAGCGACAATGTCTGAGCGTCCCGTACTGGTTGGACTGATCCCGCAGGCTGTGGTGCTCGATCCTGGCGATCAAGTTTCGTGGATTTCTGACGCGGGAAATTTGCGCGTCGAGTTTGACGTGAACCGCTGCCCGTTCTCTTCGAATATTTTTCAAGCGCCGGCCGGAATGCGGCTGCTCAGCGGGCCGCCACGCGTCGGGGTAAAGGCCGGCTCATTCAAATACCGTCTGTGGCTGAACGAGCAGATTGTCGGCCAAGGCGAAGTAATCCTACGCGACAAATAAGCTGCGCGCCGATGGCCAGGAGCTGCGTCCAGGGAGCCGCCCTATTTGGCCGGCTGCTTGGCGATAACCAGATCCTTGATTTTCGCGTACGTGGCGGCTGGAATAATTTTCTTGCGGGTGAGCTCATCTTTTCTGGCGTACGGCCTCCCGTCAATAATCTTCTGAGAATAGACCGCACCGATGCCCGGGAGTGCGTCGAGCTGGGCTTTGGTGGCGGTATTGATGTCCACCAGGGCACCAGTGGGCGTGGCGGCAGCGCTCTTTGAGCTAGCGGCTTGTGCTCCGGGCCGGGACATCGCAGGGGAAATACTCAACGTCATAGCCATGAGCATCAGCAACAGCCAGGTCATTTTGATATTCATCGTTCGTCTCTCCCGAAGTTCAACCCGATGATCCGCGGGCGCCTAGAAACGAAAGCCAGCGCAAGCTACTTTTTGCACGCCACGGTAACCGGCCCTCATGGCATCGTCTTCGAGCGCGTACTTCCCGCGTTTGGTCTTGCCGTAATAGCGGCTTCTGGGTTTGTAGTAGGCACGGGAACCAAGGTTGACCCACACCATGCCGCTAGTGCTGGCGAACGAAGTCGGTGAGACCGTGGGATCCGAGGCGCTTAATGTGGAGGTGTTCGTCGACGCAGTACTAGCATTTTGCCAAGCGAAGGTTTCGGCGCAGGTCCTGCGACTAGGCATGACTAACACTACGGCAATCACCAACAAAATGCGGAGCTTAGTTCGCCGTTGCATTGTTGCGACTTTCTCACACACAGACCTGCAGATTCATTCGGGCGGATGATGTCTAAGAATGAAGGCTAAGTCAAGACGGGGTTAGTCACCGACGGCCAAAGCGCGCGGCACCTCTACGGATTCGGCGAGATCGCGGCGCGCGGAACCCAGCGCAAACGCTGGCACTTGCCGTTCCGGCACCAGCAGGAGATTCGTAGCCTTGCGCGGGAACTCGCCTCGGCGATCCAGTTTCATTCCCGCCTCGCGGAGAAACTCCGCAGAAAAACCCATATCTTCGGCGCGGTCCACGCCCCAAAACCACAGCTTCTCTTCCTGCCGCTGCAGGAAGTCCAAGGACTCCTCCAGCTTCTTCATGGCCCGGCCAAAGGAGGAAGCCAGGAAAAAGACTCTCAGACTCCAGGCATGCCGCGGATAGGTAGCCTGAATTCGAACACAATATTTCCCAGCCTGATTGCGCTCCATACTGCAGCGGTATTCATTTCGAACGGCGGACACGCGCGTGCGCATGTGATTCACTGCTCCCGAAGAAAGATTAGAAAACTATGGTCGTGCGGCGGCGCAGCGGCTGGGTGGCTGCATTACAGAAACGATTCGTGCCTTGAACAGTCCCTATATTCTGCGGCTACGAAGGGCCGCCCGGGCACACAAATAGGGTACCTAGGCGTTTTGCGAAAGGCAAGAGGGCCGCTTGCCCTTTGTTAACTATAATATTTTAAAAGACTTAACTTAACTGAGAGCGCCTGCCGCCTTCAGTTTATCCGGAAAGGTCTTCAGCTTCCCTTCCTTCTTCAGCCGGGCGTCCAAAGCCGCGCGGAAGGCGTCGAAAGCCAGGGTGCGCTTATTTTGCACTACCGCTTCGGTCAATTCCTTCTCTTGTTTTGCAAAATCCGCCTGGTCGAGCGCGGTCTTTTCGAGAAGTTCGTAAACCGCGCGGCCCGCGCCAAGCGCCACAGGCGTCGATACGTCGCCAACCTTCATGTCAAATGCCGCGGCGAGCTGCTTTCCGCTGCCGAGTCCGCCTACCGAGCCGTCGCGAGCGAAGGAGTCGCTCGTTTTGGGATCGAGGCCGAGCGATTTGGCAACCACGTCGAACTTCTCGCCGGCCTTAGCGCGGCGGCTAAGCTCATCCGCTTTGTTCACCACCTGCTGGATAGCTTTCTCTTTCTGAATGTCGCTCACCACCCGGCCGCGCACTTCGTCCAGCGTTCCCTGGTGCGCCGGTTGAATATCTTTAACGGATAGAACAACATAGCCGCGGTCCGTGCGAATCGGCAGACTCACCTCGTTCGGGTGCAAGCGGAACATCGCGTCCTTCACTTCCTTAGAATTCCCGAGTTCGAGCACCTGGTCGGTAGCCGAAACCGGGCGCGTCTCCGACACCGTCAAGTGAAACTGAGCCGCCAGATCATCCAAGGACACTTTGTTCGAGTGGCGCACCTCGGTGGCGATCTTGTCGGCCGTATCACTGGCCTCTTTGTCCGCCTGCCCAAGGACCAAGGGCGCGCGCAGCGACTCCTTCACCTCGTCGAATGGCCTGGTATGCGCGGGCTCTTTCTCAAGAACCTTGATGATGTGGAAGCCATATTGCGTCTCAACCAGGTCGGACACTTGCCCAGGTTCAAGGCTGAAGGCCGTCTTTTCAAAGTTCGGGACCGTCTGTCCCTGGGTGATAAATCCCAAGTCGCCACCCTTATCTTTGCTGCCTGGGTCTTCGGAGTATTTCTTGGCCAAGTCTGAGAAGTTGCCGCCCTTCTTCACCTGCTTGAGAATGTCTTCGGCCTTCTGGCGGATCTCCTCCTTTTCGGCACTGGTCTTACCCACCGTAGTCAGCAGGATGTGCTCTACGTGCACCCGGTTTTGCACTTGGTACTGCGCAATGTTCTGTTGGTATTGCGCTTTCAGCTGGTCGTCGGAAATGTGCACCGCCTGACGCATCTGATTGATATCCGCCAAACCGTAGCGCACCACGCGTCGCTCCGGCAGCTGATAGGACGCCTTATTCTTTTCGTAGGCCGCCTTGATCTCATCTTCGGTGGGTACAATCTTCAATTCCAAGTCTTCCGGCCGGATCAGGGCGTAATCCAACTTGATCTTTTCGTTGCGGTCACGAAATTCCTGCTGCAATTCGGCCGGGCTGGCGCTGATGCCGTCCGTGACCCGCTTGCGAAACGTCTCTTCGAGCAGCCCCTGCCGAATCAGTTCCTCAAAAACCGGCACCGTGAGTTGGAAGCGCGTGGAGACTTCCTGCGTATAGCGATCCATGCCCACGAAACTGTCGCCATTGAAAGCGGTAGGGAGATACTGCCGAATGCGGTCGGCGCGTTGCTGGTCCGAGACGGTGATGTTCAAGCGGTTGGCTTCGTATTCGAGCTCTTTTTCAAAAACCAGCTGCTGCAGGATTTGCTGCGTGTAATAGGGGATCAGCTGGGGAACGACTTCGCTGCGCTGCTGGATCTGCGCCAACTGCTGGCTGACTTCCGCCAGGGTGACTTTCTGATCGCCAATCGTGGCGACCGTATCGGATGCAGAGGTGTCGGAGCCGGTATTGGGTCCCTGGGGGATGAGGTACAAGAGCATGCCACCACCGAGGATGGCGGCGGCAACGCCGAACAAAATGCGTTTACCGGTTGTGGAATCGCTAGGCATTACAGGAATCTCCTAAAGTCTGCGGACAAACTCCATATTATAGGTGATAGACGGTATGCGCCTCAAATGGAATCGCGGCCGGCGAACCCGGCGCAACGAAAGGTCATCAAAACGTAGGCGTGGTATCAGCTTGCCAGAGAAAATGAGGCGCACACTTCTCACTCTTAGCCTTGCGAAGAGATCGTGGCTGGGCGGCGCGATGTTTTTTATTACGATGTCGTTTTGCACAGTGCCGCTTATTAGCCCAACCTTGGATACGCTGGCATGGGCAGCGCCGCACGTTCCTCAGGCTACTGCGGCTTCAGCTACGCCTACCTTTTATCGCGACGTACTGCCCATCCTCCAAACGCACTGTCAGGAATGCCACCGCGCGGGCGGTATCGCACCCATGGCATTCGAAACCTATTCTCAGACCACGCCCTTCGCTGAGGCCATACGCATCGCGACCTCCAACAAGACCATGCCGCCGTGGTTCGCCGAACCCGGCGTGAGGAAGTTCTCCAACGATCCATCCCTCTCGCCCGTCGAAATTGCCACGCTCGCCGCGTGGGAGGCGTCGCAATCGTCCGCCGGCAATCCGCGAGACGCTCCCGCGCCGCGCGTCTGGGCCGATCGATGGACCATTCCCCAACCAGACGTGGTGCTCAAGATGCCGCAACCGGTGCGTTTGCCCGCGCGCGGCGACATCGATTACACCTATGAAATCGTGCCCACGCATTTCACCGAAGCACGCTGGGTTCAGATGGCGGAAGTGCTGCCGTCGCGCCGCGGCAATGTCCATCACGCCGTGGTATATGTGCGTCCGCCAGATTCACCTTGGCTGCGGCACGCGCCTATCGGCACGCCCTTTACCGCCGAATCGCTCACCGATCCGGAACTCCGCGCCGGAGCGATGTGGACCGATAGCGACATCTTGCTGGTCTACGCGCCTGGAAGTTCCCCGGACATGTGGCCGGACGCCATGGCGAAATACATTCCGGCAGGCAGCGATCTCGTCTTTCAAATGCACTACACGGCAAATGGCGTGGCCGGCGAAGATCAAACCAGTGTGGGCTTGCGATTTTCCAAACAACCGCCACCACAGCGCGTGCTCACGCTGCAGCTTACCAACGATCATTTCGTAATTCCGCCGGGAGCGCCCGATTACCGCGTGGAAGTGCATGGCACGCTTCCCAATGAGGCGACTTTGCTGAGCTTTTTTCCGCACATGCACCTGCGCGGAAAGCGTTTTGAATACAACCTCGTATACCCCGCAGAAAAAAATGGGGGCCCAAGGGACAGTTCCGCGCCGTCGCGCTTTGAACCGCTCTTGCGCGTGAATTATCATTTTCACTGGCAGATGAGTTACCGCCTCGCAACCCCGATGCATTTGCCCGCCGGAACCGAGTTGCAGGCCGTCGCCTGGTTCGACAACTCGCGCAACAACCCGCACAATCCCGATCCGGACGCGGCAGTGCGCTGGGGCGAACAGACCTATGACGAAATGATGGTGGGTTTTTTCGACGTGGCCGTGGACGCCAAACTCGACAAACGCCGTTTCTTTGTGCGGCACTAGACGGCTAGCCTGCCACGGTGCGCAAACGCTATTTGCAGTTTGACTACGCCCGCGTGCGCCGACCGGCGCTGTCTCAAGCGCTGTGCTAAATTTCACGATTGACGCCTTCGCTGCGCCAACACTCGTGACTACGCAAGCTCCCATCGCGCCCAAACGTCCCGCGGTCCAGCAAAAAGCACCGCGCGTGGAGATGTATTGGGAGGCCGTCACTTACAAGACTGTGATCGTGTACGCCGCACTGCTGCTGGCTATCATAGGCGCAACCCTGGTGATTCTGCGCCCGGATTGGTACATGGTCACGGTGCGTAAAGTGACCAACGCCGTGGCCAATGCGGACAACGACACAGCAACTTTTACCCAGACCCAAGCCAAGTTCGTGAACCTCACCGGCAAGGTCCAGGTGAAGAAAGTGGATTCCGTACAGTGGGTGGATGCCGACTATCGCACCTCGCTGGACAAGGGCGATCTGGTACAAACGAGCAACGATGGAGCCGCGCGCATCACCTTTGCTGACGGTACAACCTACACCGTGAAAGCGGAAACGCTCGTCACCGTCGAAGAAAACTCGATGGGCAACAACAAGCCCACCAGCGTGGCCATGCGCATCAGCACGGGTTCCGTGGACCTGGCCACCCCGAATTGGACTTCGCCCGACTCCAAGGCCGCGGTGAGCATGGAAGACACCACCGCGTCGCTGAGTCAAAACAGCCGCGCGTCGGTGAAAAACGATCCGGAGAGCAACCAACACGAAATTGTGCTGGCCAGCGGCGCGGCTGAAGTACAGCGCGGGCCGGAAAAAGTCGAGCTGACGCAATGGGAAAAGGTCAGCTTTCCGACCGGCGGGCCGCT
>JBEKVU010000104.1:0-10406 GCA_049513775.1 Candidatus Acidiferrum sp. | reverse complement strand
CGGCCAGGTAAAATTGAATGGCAAGGTCGTCACCGAACTAGGCACCAAAGCCGACCCCGCCAAAGACCGCATCGAAGCCGCGGGCCGCGTGGTGCACGCCGAAGAACGCCAGGTGTATCTCGCGCTGAATAAACCGCCCGAAGTAGTCGGCGCCATGGCCGATCCCGAAGGCCGCAAGACGCTGCGCAATTGTCTACGCGGCTTGCCCGAGCGCGTCTACCCGGTCGGAAATCTCGAATACGCATCCAGCGGCCTCGTTTTCCTCACCAACGACGGCGACCTCGCCGCCAAAATGCTCAAAGACTGGGACCACGTCGAGCAGGTCTATCACGTAAAAGTAAAAGGCATGCTGACCCTCGCCGATCTAGCCAGCCTCGGCAAAGAAATCGGCGCACACATGAAAGTGGTCCGCCAACCCGACGCCACCCGAGGTCGCGCCGCGAATTTCTGGTACGAAGTCCGCATCACCGCCGCGAAAATGGAAACCATGCGCCGCACGCTAATGAAAGCCCGCCACCCCATAGAAAAGCTAAAACGCATCGGCTTAGGCCCACTAAGCGTAGAAGGCATCCCGCGCGGCCGCTACCGCCTGCTAAAAACGACAGAGGTAGAAGACTTTCGCCACATTAAAAAAATCACAAAAAAAGCAGCAACACCAGCATCGCAGTAGAAGTTGTAGTGGCGGGTCTTCAGACCCGTGTCTTTGGTTTTGCCTGTGCTTTTGACTTCTGTGTTGGCGAATCGTTAGATTCGCATTCAGTTTTTGAACTTGTAGCGGCCGCCTTCCGAGGCGGCCGCCTTTGGTCATCCGTGACAGAAATACAACGGAACATCCGGACCATGCCCCAAGAACGCCTGCAAAAAATAATGGCCCAAGCCGGCATCGCCTCCCGCCGCGCCAGCGAAGAAATCATTGCTGCCGGCCGCGTCACATTAAATGGCGTCGTCGTCACCGAGCAAGGCACCAAAGCCGATCCACAAAAAGACGAAATCACCGTCGACGGCAAGCCTCTCCGCCAACCACAAAAGCTGCGTTACTTCCTCCTGAACAAGCCCCTAGGCTACGTGACCACGGTGAGCGATCCCGAAGGTCGCAAAACGGTAATGGAATTAATGCAATCCTGCCCCGAGCGCGTCTACCCCGTAGGCCGCCTCGACTACAACAGCGAAGGCCTCCTATTAATGACTAACGACGGCGCCCTCGCACAACAATTAATGAAAGCCGGCAACCACGTCCCGAAAACCTATCAAGTAAAAATTAGCGGCCAACCCAGCGAGCAAACCATCGCAAAGCTCCGCGCCGGCGTTACCATCGAACTGGAAGACAGCCGCAAAGTAAAAACCTCTCCAGCAAAAATCCGCCTGCTCAAAGACGCCACAAATCCGTGGTACGAAATCATCCTGATCGAAGGCCGCAATCGCCAAATCCGCCGCATGTTCCACTCCGTCGGCTTCAACGTAGAAAAAATCAAGCGCGTGCAATTCGGTTCACTAACGTTAGACATTCCGCCGGGCGAATTTCGTCCATTGACGGTCCGCGAAGTCGCCCACCTAAAGAGCCTAGCCACCAGCTAGCCCGGTTCATTGCTTCACCGCACAAACGGAAACAACTGCAAACTCCGCCTGCCCGGCGCCACCACCGCCAAATATTTCCCATCCGGCGAAATCGCAAAATCACGAAACGCCAGCGCGTGCAGCACCGGATTCAGCGTCGGCTCGAGCACCGGAACAGGCCGGCCCGCCACCGGCACTGTCAGCTCGGGAATGTTAATCTCGACGATATCGCCGGATTTTCTCTCCGGCGCGCGCTTCACCAAAATTTCCGTTTCGTCCGGCGACCAGTGCACCTTGCCCAAGCCCACCCGCACGCGAACGAACCGCCCCGGCTCGGCCAAATCGCGCACCTCCAAAACCTCGTTGTCGATAAAATACGCCACCTTATGCCCGCCAGGTGAAACCGTCAGCCCGCCCGCATAGCCATCCAGCGTCGCCAATTCGCGATCCTCTTGCGCCAGCAAATCCAGTCGCTGCAGTCGCGGCGGACCAGACTGCATTTTGTCGCGCTCCACCGCGATCGCAATATTACTGTTCGGCAGCGGATCGACGCCCAGAAACGTTCGCCCCTCGAAACACTGCCCCGCCGGACCGGTCGCCGCATTCGTATAGCGAAACGAAAACAGCGGCTGCGTCTGCTTGACCTCCGGAACCGAATACACAATCGTGAGATTGTCCACGAGAAATTCCGCGTCTCCGCCCGGATTGATAAAACTGTCCGTCCCGCCAAGCTTCACTTCTTTGCCGTTTTCTTCCAGCACCAGCGTAGCCGTGGCGTCCTGCGTCTTTCCGTATTCGTCCAGCAACGCTGTCGTGAAAAATTGCGCCAGAATCACGCGTCCATTCGGCGACCACCGGAATCCATCCACCGCGTATGTAAACGGCCGGTCGCCGCGCGTAAATTTGTCTCCTTGCAAAATCCTCCGCCGCTTTCCCCCCGCGTCCTGCACCCAAATATCATCGTGTTCTAAATCATATTTCTTCGTTTTGTACGGCCGCCGCACCGCATACACGATCCGTCCATCCGGCGCGAACGCAAACGCCGTAATATCTTCGTCAATCGTTTGTATCGGCTTGTCGAGATCCTGCGCCCGCGCTGGAGCCATCGCGCAGCAAGCAAAAATCGCGCAAAACAGCGCACAGAACACGCGAAGTCCACGAAAATGATACGCGCAGGGACAGTTCATTGCGGAGACGTGGCCTGTATTCTGCTCGGTTCGCCCGGATGCGGCCCCTGATACGTCGAACAACACGGCTGGTCCGTCGGCTTGCGCTCCATAAATTCCACGCGTGTATCGTCCGGATCGTACAGATTGAGCTGCCATTTTCCATCGCGCCCAATCTTCGGCTTCTCGCTAAGTTTCATTCCGGCGGCCACCAGACCGTCGTACGTCGCGTGAATGTCGTGAACGCCAATCGCCATGTGATCCATCACTCCCAGCGTGTGATGATCGGCGTTGGCTGGAATGTTCAACATATACTCCAGCCAGTCCGTTCCGTCGGGGACTTGCATGTCCACCCAGTCGTCGGTGCCATCCTTCATTCCGCCGTGCCAATAAACGTGAAACCCGAGTACATCCTTATAAAAACTATCCTCGGCCGCGCGATCCTTCACCACAAAGCCCGCGTGAATGATCTCTTGACGATCCACCGTCCCCGCCGTCACCGCAGGCATGCCGTTCTTCCACTCTACAAACGAGATGCGGTGGCCTTCCGGATCGATAACAGTCAGCGGCATGTTTCCCGGTTTTGCCACGTCCGGTTTTTCCGCAGCCGCCACCGCAATCTTGTGAAATTCCAGATAGCGCCGCAGCGCGGGAAGATCATCCGTCGCAAAAGTAATCTCTTCGACTAAATTGGGCGGCGCCGTTCGCGTGGGATAAACGCCCACGGTCTGTTCATGATTTATGGAATAGCGCGTAGGCAAAATCTTGTCGCACGGTTCGCAGTCCGTCGGACGAATGATTCTCAGTACGTCGCTGTAAAATTCCTTGGCCGCGTGCGGATGCGTGGTCCACACCGTCACCTGCGCGATGCCAAAAATGTGCGGGCGCACAGGAGTCTGTTGCGGAACGGCCAAAAACGCAAACACGAGAAACACTATAGCTACTGCCATGGCTTTCGCTGCCCGCTTCATTTCTCCGATGCACCTCGTGATTTCAGATTGCGTATCTCCGCCAGTCGCTGGCGCAGCCGTTGCTCGAAACCCTGGTCGGTGGGCTGATAATACGCGCGGCCCGCAAGATTCTCCGGCAGGCAGGACATGTCCGTGACTTTTCCTTCGTAGTCGTGCGCGTACTTGTAGTCCTTACCGTAGCCCACATTCTTCATCAAGCCGGTCACCGCGTTGCGCAAATGCAAGGGCACCGGATCGGCTTCCGTTTTCGCCACGTCCTCGCGCACTTCGCCCGCCGCGGTGTACAGCGCATTCGATTTCGGCGCCAGTGAAAGATAAACCGCGGCTTGCGCCAGCGCCAGGTGTCCTTCCGGCGCGCCGAGAAAATCAAACGCATCGCGCGCGGCCAGCGTCACCGCCAGCGCTCCAGGCTCCGCCAACCCAATGTCTTCGCTCGCCATCCGCACCAATCGCCGCGCCAGATACAGCGGGTCCTCGCCCGATTCCAGCATTCGCGTCAGCCAATAGAGCGCCGCATCCGGATCCGAATTGCGCACCGATTTGTGCAGCGCCGAAATTAAATTGTAGTGTTCCTCGCCCGCTTTGTCGTAGCGCAGCAATTTCCGTTGCAACACATCTTCGAGCAGCGCCTCGGTAATTACGCGCCGGCCGTCTGCCCCGGGTTGCGCCAAGTCGGGTTGCGCCAAGTCAGGTTGGGCCGTCCCCGCCGCCAGATCCAGCGTGTTGTACGCCGACCGCGCATCGCCATTCGCAAACGACGCGATCCGATACAGCACCTCATCGCTCGCGAGTATATTTTGCCCGCCCAGCCCGCGCTCCGCATCCTCCAGCGCCCGCCGCAGAAGTTCCACAATCAACGGCGTCGGCAGCGCTTCCAGTATGTAAACCTTGGTCCGCGACAGCAGCGGCGAAATCACTTCAAACGAAGGATTCTCCGTGGTCGCGCCGATAAACGTGATATGCCCCGCTTCCACATGCGGCAAAAACGCATCCTGCTGCGATTTATTAAAGCGATGCACCTCGTCCACAAACACAATCGTCCGATGACCGCTGCGCGATTTCTGCTCCGCCTCCGCCATCACCTGTTTTATTTCTTTAATTCCCGAAAGCACCGCGCTGAAAGAAATAAATTCCGAACGCGTCAGCCGCGCAATCAATCGCGCCAAGGTAGTTTTCCCGCACCCGGGCGGTCCCCAAAGCAGCATCGAAGAAACGTTGTCGTTTTCGATCTGCACGCGCAACGGTTTCCCGGCGCCCAGCAACTTCTCCTGGCCAATAAATTCGTCCAGCGTGCGCGGCCGCATGCGCTCCGCCAGCGGCTGGTGCGCGCCGGAAGGCTCCGTCTCGCCGGAATTGTCTAGCGCTCCTGCGTGCGCGATTCGCAGATCGGGAAACAGGCTCATGTATTTTCTGGCGGCTGTGCGTTTGGCCGTGGCCCAGGACAGTCAGAGCCTTGGATGTTCCCAGCGCCCGCCGCGTTTCTTTGCCGCGCCGCCTCATAAAACAAGACCGCCGCCGCAGCAGCAGCATTCAGCGACTCAATCCCGCTGGCCATTGGAATACGAATCCGCGCGTCGGCACTATGTTCCACGTCGATAGGCAGCCCCGCCCCTTCGTTGCCCACCAGCAGCGCCACCGGAGCGCACCAATCCACTTGCCACGGCGCCAGCAGCGGAGATTGTGCATCCGCCGACTCGTGCACGCTGGACGCTAGCGTACTGATCCCCGCCACGCGCAACTGCGCCAGCAAAATCGCCAGCGACATTCCCGGGAGCAGCGGCAAATGCAGCGCCGCCCCAGCCGACGCGCGCAGCGCCTTCGGCGAAAACGGACTGGCCGTCCCGCTCTGTCCCGAAGCCGCGGTCGCAGCCCCAGTCACCCCAAAAGCCGCCGCCGTGCGCAGAATCGTTCCCACATTTCCCGGATCCTGCACTCCCGCCAGCACTACCAAAAGCGGCGAGCAAGCACCTTCGGGCGTGCGCACCAAATCATCGAATGACGCCGTGCGCGGCTCAACCAGTGCGGCCACTCCTTGCGGATGCTCAGTGTCGGCCAAGCCTTCAAAAAGCCGGTCGGTCGTGTGCAAAATAGGAAACGCAATCTCCGGTCGCGCAATGTACGGCGCCAGCCGCTCGCGATGCCGCTCCCCGCTTTCGCTGAAAAGCACCGCGTCAATGCGGCACCCAGATCGCAGCGCCTCCTCCGTCAGCCGCACGCCTTCCACACCCACAGCCCCAGTTTCCGTCGGCAACCCGCCGCGCAACGCCATACGAAACGCCTTAAGCCACCGATTGTCGCGGCTAGTAAGCAATCCCGCAGCGCCGCCAGGCGCAGCTTTAGATGTCGACGCCATGCAAAACCGAGGTTAGCACGGTTAGAGGAGAACCAAGCGAATCGAAGAGGACGAGGAGGGGCAAACACTCGAAGAGCGATGGTCCGTGCCGCACATTACTTCTTGGATGTCGCGGTAAGAGAGTCCGGCAGAGACGCACTGTTACGGGTGGGAATTGATGTACGTGAGGACGGCGGTGGTTTCGGCGGCGGTGCGGCGGGTGACGGTGGCGTGGGCTGGGCCGAGAAGGTTTGGCGACCAACCGAAGTTGCGGACGTCCCAGGTGCTGTTGGGTAGGGCGGCGGGATCGATGTCGGGGAAGTCTTTTTGCTTTAGGAGTTCGATGGCGCGGCGGGTTTCCGTGTGGCAGCTGATGCAATCGGTGTTGAAGAAATGACTTTTATCGGGATCGGCGACTACGTCGAGGATGGATGTTATTTTTTCTGGTGGTGTGGCCGGATTGTCGTCGAAGATTGCAGCGGTGGCCACGCCGTTGCGTTTGGCGGCGGGCAAGCTTGCCGGAGACAACGCGGCGTTTTGGCAAGTGATGGGATTGAGATTGTTGGTTTGTGGCGGCGGGCGCACCCGTGGATTTTTGTTTGCAGGTTCGAGCAGTTGCGCGAATTGGTGCCCGTCCAGGGTAGGGCCATGCACCGGCACGAAACCGCCGTCGGGCAGGGCAGGGGCAGCGCCGGGTGGAACAAACGTCATGGCGAGAAAAATCCACGGCTCGAGTTTTCCGGCGGGCAGTCCGGCGATAGCCATGGAGCCTAGCCGCCGCGCGGAAACATACTTTTCGAGAAACGAAATGATCTCCTGTCGAAACTTTTCCGCAGTCGCGGGATCGGTTAAGCCGGGATGAACGCCCAAGGGAACACCGGCAGTATTGATTCTGTTTACGCCGAGTTGCCCGTCGCGCAGCTTGTCGCGCAGGGTAGCAAGGTCCGCAATGACCTTGCGAAACGTATCGAGATCAGGTTGCGGCCGTGGCAGGCAGCCGGATTGAGCCGGGGCGTCTAATTGTTCCTGAATGAAATTAAAGATTAAATGACCAGCAATGTCGTGAACTTTCGGCGCACCGAGTCGCCCGCGCGTTACCGGTTGGACAATCAATCGGATTTCCGGCAGCTGCCCGAACTGTTTGCGAATGTTGCCGTAAAGACCCGGCGCTCCAGCGTCGATGCGAATCCCCGCGACATACCAGGCATCGATTGACTGCGTCGCCGCAGGTAGACCAATACGGCTCTTGGTGCCATCGACTTGTCCCGCCGGACTTGCAGCGATGGCGAGGAATTGTTTGAACACGTCGTCGGACCAGATGGGATCACGTTTCGCCGGATCTTTCGGGTCCGGCGTCGTCAATTCGCGCACCGAAATTAGATTGGTGAAATGTTCCGCGCGCGTGGGCGCCGGAAACAGAATCGAGATGTCGTCGGCGGAAAGTTGCGGGCTGGTCGAGACCGGTGCAACCGCTGAGCCGCTGGCGGATGATGGTTTGTCCCCTGTGGGATTGTTGCAGGCCGCGACGGCCGCGAGAACCGCGAGCAATGCCGGGCTTAAATATCCGCGGCAAAGAATGTGCGATGTCTTCATGTTGCCCTCTTACGTGCGCCGGCAAATTTCGTCGCTGCTTTTAGATTTTCGCGCGGGCTCATAAGCTCTTGAGATATTCAATCAGTGCACGACGCTCGTCGGCAGTTAGTTCATCGCCGATTACGCCGGGGTCGTCTTTCTTGTTGGAAAAGAGGTGGCCCGTATTGTGATTGCCGCGTTTTGTGGTGTCGAAGAGGAAGCCGCCGGGAAACGCATCGGTCTGATAGCCCACTTTGACAGGGTCGTATTCGCGGCTGCCGAGATAAAACGCTTTTGGCCGTTCGTTCAGCGGCGAAAGCAGCGCATAAAGGTTGGGAACGCTGCCGTTGTGCAAATACGGAGGCGTAGCCCAGATCCCGTTTAGCGGGCGAACTTTGTAGCACAGCGGCGCGCGCACCCCGTTCGGACGGTTTCCGTTCATCTGGTCGCGCACGTTTTGCGGAATCGGAGGCTGGTGCGCGTCGTACCAATAGTTGACCGCGCTCTCGACCACTTGCCCGAGAGCCCCACCGAAATCATTGGTCGTCACGCCAAGATTTGCAATGCCCGAAATTTTGCGATTCCTCATGTCTTGGGCCTGAGCGGAGTCCGTGCCGATATACGCGATCGGAATCATCGCGAGATCTAGCGCCGGGCCGCCGGGAGAGCCCGCCGGTATCCACAGCTTCGACGTCCAGAACGCCGGATCCGACACCGGCGCCAGGTGACACTTTTCGCAGTGCGTTGCGTACAGGCTCGCGCCCTTAGTGGCCAGTTCAGCGTTGATCGGCGGCAGAATTTTGTCCGGCCATTTCGGAGCGCGCAGACCGTTGAAGCCGGTCTGCGCGTTAGGCGGCGGTCCGGAAAGCGATTGTTCGAGTTCAGAGAGGGTCTGGACGTCGACGGTCGAAGAAAAGAATTGCGGCTTAGGTCCAGTGAGATTTATCACCGCGCTGACGCCGAGCGCTTCTCCCGCATTGCGCGTCATGGGTTGCTGGATGGAACCGTTGTACTGCACCCACTCAAACCAGGACACCTGCCAAATGCGCGGGAAATGCACAGGTGCTGAGAACGCTGCGAAATTTGTGGGATCGTTGTTGCGGTCCAGCGAAAATACGACGTTGCCGATGCGATTCAGCGCGTCCAGCCGCGCGTAGCCTTCTTCGATGGTGCCCGCTTGCACGCCGTCCTGCAGCGCTTTCACTTGTTTCACTTCATTCAGCACGTCATCGAACTGAGATTGGAGCTCGGATTTTGCCGCGCTGCTCGCGCCTGGGCCAAGCACCCGTTCGGCAAAGCGATCGAAACGAAGCGGCAGATATTTTGTGAACAGCAGCGAAAGCGCCGTGGCTTTTTGAAACAGCGAAAGATTGGTGATCGCCGACCCGCCGTCGATGATGAACGTGGTGTTTTGGTAGGATAGGCGGCCGGTGTGGCATGCGGCGCACGTTAAGCCGAGAGAAGTCATCGGCGCCTTGGTTTGGGGATTCAGCTTGGCGGTGCCGTCGGGATTTTTGAATTGGTGCTCGTGCGCGAAACCGATGGGCAATTCGGGCTTCTTGGATTCAGTGTCCGGGATAAATCCGTAGCGGTCGAGATATGTGATTTCGCTCAGCAGGCCCGGATTGCCGAGCGAAATTGTAGGTTGCTCGAGCGCCATGAACCATTCGTAGGGAATGCCAAAGGTTTGCGTTCCTTGATCGGCGTGGTAGAACCAATCGCGTTCCGGCGGCGTCCAGTGCTGGTTGAGCCACATGACGTTGCCGAGCGGCGGATAATTCGGCAACTCCACGGTTAGTTCCGCGCGATTCTTGTCCCACCAAACCTTCGCAAGAACCGCCGCGATCACCACGATGATCAAAATACCCAGGGTGATTTTCTTTTTCATGGATGCCGCTCTTTCTGGCAGGGCTGGCGCTCGCCGCGGCCGTGGGAGGTCGGCTGCAGTGCATCTGCCTCAGGCTATGCTCGTCAGAGAATCTGCCTGAGCGAATGCGAAGCGCGCGTATGGAACTAGAATTTGGCGAGAGATTACTCTTATTTTGCGGCTTCGGCAACGGAGATGTTGCGGTTGCTTGCTTTCGTGAAATTTTATCTGCGTTCATCAGTGTGGCTCGGATGGCGCGCTGGGAACGTCGTCGGCGTTCCAGGCGGTGACGCGGTAATGAACGTTGAGGAAGCCGGGGTGCGTATCGATCCAGGGATCGTCGGCGTCGGTGGCGCACTTGTCGCAGACGAGTTGCCACTGTGGCGGTGCCGGCGGCGTCGCAGATGGCGGCGCTGACTCTTGGCGCTCGATCGAGTAATGCACCGCGCCGGCTGAGCCGCGCCAGGCGACCATGCCGCCGAGAATCACCGAGGTGATGACCGGGGCGGGCGGGATCGCGTGCTTCGGAACGGGAATTCCCGACATGGCGTAGGCGTGGATGCGCAATTGCTGCGCGCGGGCGGCCATGTCTTCGGCGGAGTTGACGAGTGTTCTGACGCCGGGATAGTAGAGCGCCCACCACTCGCCGGATTCGCCGTGCTCGGCAAATGCAGGATTTTTGGCATCGGCAGGGATTGGCTGGAAACCGAAATTGTCCAGATGGCCTTGCAGCGCCCAGAAATCGTCGCCGGAAATGTTGGTATCGTGGGCCAGCGCGTCGAGAACACGCTGGAAATCGTCGGTGGTTTTCCAGTCGGTGCGATCCCATCCGAATTCGTTGACAATGAAAACTTTTCCGTGAGAGGTGACGTTGGCGGCGTCTTGCGTGAAGGTGTCTGCGGTGGTTGGCGGAGAACCGGCGCCGAGCAGCGCGTCCCAGTGGG
>JBEKVU010000103.1:0-10491 GCA_049513775.1 Candidatus Acidiferrum sp. | reverse complement strand
AGAAATGCGCAATCGGCCGAGCAGGATTTTCAGCGTGCGTTGCGCGGTGCAGCGGTCGAACTGCGCGTGTTAGGAGTGCTGCCGGCTGCGGAGATTGCCGAGGTGATGTGTCAGGCGAGTGTTTTGCTTTTTGTGCGCGGGGAGATTTCTACGCGACGAGGCAGCGCGATTGCGGGGATTGCCTGCGGGTTGCCGATCGTCGCGTTCGCCGGCGCTGAAACTGCATCGCCCATTACGGAAGCAGGGTTGGCGCTGTATTGGCGCGAGCAGGGGGGAGATCTTTCCCGTGTGTTGCTGAAGGTACTGGCGGAGCCGGAGTATCGTGCTTCGTTGGCGGCGCGTAGCAGAGCCGCGCAAGAGCGATACTTTTCGTGGAGCGCGATTGCCGCCGCGTACGTGCAGACGTTAGACAAATCGGGCTAGTCGAGGATTGTTTACCGACCGCCGCAGCAGGCCGCGCCACTGGAAAATCTGATCCAGCGTTCGCTACCAGCTTTTGGCCAGGACGGCGACAATTTTGGCCAGTGCGTCTACGTCGCGGGTGTCGATCACCTCGGCGGCGGAGTGGGCATAGCGAAGGGGCCAGCTTAGCGGGATATCGACTGTGCCGTAGCGTGCGAAGACGGCGCCGTCGTTGCCGCCGCCGGTTACGCCGTACTGGACGGGGATATGGTTTTCGCTGGCTAGTTGGACGACGCGGTCGACGTATTCGCGCGGGGTGATATTGGAATTGTCGATGGCCCGGACGACGAAGCCTTTGCCGATTTCGGCGTCGGCGAAGCGTTTGGATTCGAGCGGGGAGTCCGAACTGACGAACGTGTCGATGGCAAAGACGAAATCGGGAGGGTGGCCGTCTTTGGCCATGCGTTCGGCAACGGCGGCTGCGCCTTTAAGGCCAACTTCTTCTTCGGTGGACCAGACGAAGGTGACATCGCGGCCTGGCAGATCCGGTCCGAGTGCTTTGGCCGCTTCAAGAAGCGCGGTGCAGCCGACGCGATCGTCGAAGCTACGGGCGTTGGCGCGCGTGCCAAGGAGCGGGTGATATTGCTTCGGAATAGTCACCCAGTCGCCGGCTTGGATGCCGAGTTTTTGCGTTTCTTCGGCGGAATGCGTGCCGAGGTAAACGTGGACGGCATCATCCATAGAACGTGGGCCGTGCGGCCACTCGAATCCTGGTTTGTCCCAGCCATCGGGCAGTTCCAAAATGCCTGCCCTGCGTGAACCATCGGCTTGGTGCACCAATACGGCGTGGCCCATGAAATATTCCGTGTAACCTCCGCCGAGGACGTCTACCAGCAATCGTCCGTCGGGCTCGATCGAGCGCACCTGATAGCCGATTTCATCCATGTGCGCGACGAAAAGGATTTTTTTGGTCGCGGCGCCGGCGGCTGGAGATCCCAGGTGCAGAATCAAATTTCCCGCGGCGTCGGTTTCGGTCCGGGCCTCTTTTGGCAACCGATTGCGGACCGCCTCGCGAACCGCCGCCTCGTGACCACTGGCGCCGTAAGTCTCGGTCAGGGCCTCTAGCAAACCCGGTTCGCAGTCCCCACAGCCAGCCCCAAGACCGCCGCCCCACCCGGCGGTGCGCGCGGTGCCTGAAATGTAGCCATACAGCAGTTCAGTAATAGCGCCCACGTCTTGCATGCTCAGAATATCGGCGGGCGTCGCTGGATTCAGCGTGGCCACACCAATCTGCGCGAACTGTTTCGGAAGCGGCGTCGGCGCGCCATATCCTCCAACGCGCGGGGTCGCGGCAAGCTCTGGCCGTAGAACAATTTGCTCTAGGTTCGCGCTCCTTGCCAGGTTCGCGGCTAATCCGCTAAGTGCGGCGGATTCGTCGGACACGCCGAGCAAAACACCCGCGCCGGGCTTAAATATTGTGGGGCTTGGCTCCGCGGCCGGAGCCGCTCCGGCAGGCTTACGCGGTGGTGACAACCGCCCAACGTAGATCATTTCGTCGGCAGGAATTTCCTCGAGGATGCGATCAAGACCGCGGCCGCCGGTCCATTGTTGTGCGATGAACGCCACGGTGACGGTTCCCGCGAACTTGGATTTTCCAACTCGCAGATCGTTTAGCAAGTCTACGAGCGCGATACATCCAAAGTGCTCGCCGATTGCCGGGGCGGTGAATTCGGCATTGGCCAATTCACGCACTGCGCGACTCAGCGAAATGGGATCAAGCAGATCCACGCCCGCTTCGCGCACTTGGGCGTCACTGTTCGCGCCAATGTCCACATACATTTCGTCGGGGTGGGACATTTTTGGTGCGTTGAGCCGCGCGGGCTGTAGATGCACGGAGAGCCCGGCCACAACACCAGCGATCTTTTTTCCCCTTCGCGTGAGCACGGTGATGGGTTGCGCAGCGTAGAGCAAATCGAAGACTGCGTTGGGCGCGGCTTGCGGCAGACGT
The DNA here is from genome assembly GCA_049513775.1 of Candidatus Acidiferrum sp. Taxonomy (GTDB): domain Bacteria; phylum Acidobacteriota; class Terriglobia; order Acidiferrales; family UBA7541; genus Acidiferrum. The sequence continues at coordinate 8,081 of JBEKVU010000103.1, read as the reverse complement.
TGAACGCGTAGATAGCCATCCGGGGTGATGGCGCTGACCACGTATCCCGGTTCATCCATGGGCGTGACGAGCAAGCGATGAGGTTCGCCGCCGCCGATGGTGACGAGCACATTTCCGAGATTGTCAGTTTTGGGAGAGAAGTCTCCGAGCTGGCGGCGAATCTCCGAGGCCAGTTCTTGTTCGTATCCGCTGATGGCGGGGGTGTCGACAAGTCGATACCAGTTCGGGCTGTTGCCCTGCACCTGCGCAAGCGCGTTGCCCGAGATGGCGACCATTGCTACAAGCAGACTTCCCGCAAGAAATACGCGTGAATGCATCTACCGCCTCCCAAAGAAAGCTAACCAGCGTTAGAACATCGCCGAGATTCGATGCGCGCCCTCATCGGCAAAGCGCTTCGATCAAGGTTTCTTTTTTCTTTTCCGCGAATTGCGAAAGCGCATCGAGCGAAGCAACGTATCCGGCGATAGCCGCAGCCGCCAAAAACACGAACGCTTCGGCTGGCAGCCAGGCGTCTTTCGTCCAGAAGCCGACAAAAAATAACAGAGCACTCGTGCCTCCCAGGATTATTTGAGCGCCAAGCGTCACAAGTACGGCCATACCGGACTGTCGCTGGCCGCGCATCTGGCCGAAGCTGAGCTTGCGCGGAAAACTGAGTGAGGACCAGTTGGCGATGGCCATTTGCCCCGCAACGGTGAACACCACGGCCACCAGCGTTGCGAGCAGAACGGGTCGATCCGGCAACCCGACGCGGAAAGCAAATACGATCGTGGTCAGTATGATTTCCAAAAAGACGATCGCGGCCGTCAGAAGATTTTTGCCTAGTAATACGGCGCGAAACTGCAGCGGGGCCATGAAGTAGGTTTGAATGCCGCGTCCCTCGTAGGCGAGAGAGTTATACGCGGGGCCCATGAGCACCAAGACGAGGTAAGCCATGGCGCCTGGGAAGAATGCGCTGTGCGAGACGCCCGGAACTGGAGAACCGTGCACGCCGCGGCGGCCTCCTTGCAGGGTAAACAGCAGAATCATCACGGGCGGCAGGATAAGCAAGACGAAAGAAAATCCGTTGCGCAAAAGATAGTGAAGTTCTTTTCGGAAAACTTCCGCGACCGGTGGCGGTAAGAATCGCAACGCATCGTTGCCTCGGCTTTGAACCGCAATGCGTTGTGGGGCGGTGCGGGCGGGCGCAACCGTCTCACCCAATTCCTCCCCGCGATATTGCGCCGCAAAGCGCAGCCACAGCATGGAACTGAGTATCACGACATATACAACGAGGCCCCCTAGTGCGGTGAACGTCTCTCCAAACAAACCTCGCGCGGCGCTCGCGATAGCCGCGCCTGCGAGTGATCCGGGGAACGGCGCGACGTACGGGAGTAATCGATCGGCGAGCGGCTCCGCGGCATTTCCGTAGCGCTCGGTTAGCGGCGCGATAAACTGCAGGGAGATCATGGCGACGACAAATACCGCAAAGAAAAGTTCACGGCTTCGCCTGCGGGCGAGCAAACGCTCGAGCCAGGAACCGATCAGCCGCTCCAGGGTGACGTTGAGCAGAAGAAAAACGCCGCACACCAAAAGCATCGCAGGCAACAAGCCCGGCAACGCCGCATAGGCCCCGAGTGTGATGGCCGCGAGCCAGCACACGGCCGCCAAAGCAGAGAAATCCGCCAAGCCGTAGGCCAGGCCGATCAAATAAAATGCACGGCGGCTGAGCGGGAAACGCAAAAGAGTGCGAAATTCAAAATTCCCGCCAAAGCCCGCGGCAAAAATCGGAAACACCTGCCACCACAGAAAGATTGCCCAGAAAAGCAGCGCCATCCAACCGGCGTGGTACTGCACGATAAACTCCCGCGCTCCGGTGTAAAATCCAAAACTCAAGCTGAGCACCAGCGCAGCGCCGAAAACACCGGCAAAGATCATACCGATCAGATCCAGGCGGTTATTTTTCTGGCGCAGTTTGTTGCGCAGCAGCTGCCAGCGCAAGCCGGCGACGAGGCGGATTTGCTCCGCCAGGCTGACGCGCCGAGGCCCTTCACCGAGCGTTAGGTCAGCCAAGAGAGCTCCTCGAGTTGCGGCCGGTCACCGCCGTCATGCCCAACGATGGAAAGGAAAATCTCTTCCAGAGTTTTGTGGGTTCCTTCTTCACCCGGGATTCCGGCGCGCAATTCTTCGAGCGAACCCTGAGCCACGAGCCGCCCCTTATTGATGATGGCGACGTGGCTGCACAGGCGTTCGACAATTTCGAGCACGTGGGATGTGAGAAAAATAGTGACGCCGCGTTCGGTCATCCGCCCGAGCAGCGCTTTGAGGGCGCCGGCCGCGAGGGCATCGACCCCTTCAAAAGGTTCATCAAGAAAGAGGATGCGCGGCCCATGAATCACCGCGGCGGCGAGAGCGAGTTTCTTCTGCATACCGTGCGAATAATCGGCAATCATGGTTTTAGGGCGATCGGCAAGACTCATGAATTCGAGCAACTCTTCCGACCTGCGCCGAGTGGTCGCCAAGTCCAGTCCGTACATGCGGCCGACGAACTGCAAATACTCGGGGCCAGTCAAGCGTTCAAACAGGCCCATACCTTCCGGGACCACCCCGATCTGGCGCTTTACTTCCACAGGGTGGACGGAAAAATCTAGGCCGAGAAGCGTGACGCGGCCCGACGAAGGCGCCAGCAAGCCGGTGAGCATTTTGATGGTGGTGGATTTGCCCGCGCCGTTCGGACCGAGGAAGCCGAAAAACTGGCCGGCGGTTACACGCAGGTCCACACCGTCGACCGCGGTTAAGCCGCCGAAACGTCGGGTCAGGCGTTCCGTCATGATGGCGATTTCCGACATGGAACTCCCCGAGCGAAAATTCAGAAGAACGACTCTAGCATGCTGTCATGAGGTTTTTCTGCAAGCAGCGCAGGTTATCGCGCGCACGAAGATCTAGCAAATGCGATCGACCTACGAGATGCTTTAAAGCTGGGAAGGCTTTGACGAAGTGGTTGAGGCCACGACGACACCTACGTCTTTCACTGGCAAAGCGGCAAGAACGGCCGGCAGTTCCACGCGAAAAACCGCTCCGCCCCCTTGATTGTTGTAACAAAATATTTTTCCGGCGTGCTCTTGCACGATGCCGAAACAGATGCTCAAGCCTAGACCGGTGCCCTTTCCGACGGGCTTCGTGGTGTAGAAAGGATCGAACACGCGATGCGGCTCCTTCAAGCCGGGCCCGTTATCGGAGAACAGAATGACCACGTTGCCGCGATCGCGGGCGGTTTTCACCGTCAAGACGCCGCCGTTGTGGGCCTCCAACGCATCGATGGCATTGCTGATGATGTTAAAAAACACCTGCATCAGCTGATTGCCATCGCCGCGCACACCGGGCAACACGGATTCGAGTTGCAATTCGATGCGCGCGGTGCTGGTGCGCAAATCCATGCCGCGCAGTTGCACCGCGTTGGCCACCACGGTGTTGATGTCCAGCAGAGTGCGCTCGGAGGGCACCTGGCGCGCAAAGCTCAGTAGATTGCCGACCAGCGTTTTTGTGCGGCGGGCTTGCTCACGAATCTTACTCGCGGTATTACGGGCTTTTTCAGGCAACGACGGATCGTCGGCCAATAAGTCGGAAAAGCCCAGAATAGCGGTCAAGGGATTGTTGATTTCGTGCGCGGCTCCCGCGGCCAACTGGCCGAGGGAGACCAACTTTTCTGATTGCACGATCTGCGCCTGCAGGCGACGAAGATTTTCGATGGAATGCTCGGATTGCGTGAGCAAACGCACACGATCCGCGTCGGCCAGATGAGTGCGCAGAAATACTAACAAAGCGAGCGGGACGGCGGCGACCAGTGTGGTCATCAAACGGAAATCGCGAACGGCGGCGTTTTCGTGACCGAAGCGCAGCGTGTAAATGGCGAACAACGGTAACGAAAGCACCGCGGCCATGGCGAAGCGCGTGGCTGAAACGCTTTCGCCTTGGCCTGTTTCATTGTCAGCGTCGGAGGTGTTTTCCGTCGGGGCGTCGAGTTGTTGGCGTTGTTGATAGGCGACCCAACCGGTCAGTCCAAACCAGAAGAAAGAGGTAATCAGCGGCAGATCGTACAGACTGCCGGTGTGATATTCCCCGGAGTCGCTGGCCACGTCAATGGCTAAAGAGGAAAACGAATACAACGTGGTGGCAATAAATAAATTGGCGTACACGGTGCGCCAGGCGCCGCTGGATTTTAGCCACAGCGCGGCGAGGCCTAAAACAATCACCAAGTCTTGGATGTTTGTGACCAGATTGAATGTGTAATTGTAGGTTGCCGCGGAAGGCGAGGCGTAGATCCACGGCATCACGATGAATACATAGAAATACGTCCACCACGTGAGCAGCAGCGCGAAATCGAGATACCCGAGGCGCATGCGCAGTTCTCCGCGTTTTAAATGCGGGCGCAATGCCAGCGCCGCCATCACGGGGATGCCGCGCAGGAAAAAAACAATATCGCCGGGATAAGGATTCGGCAGAGAGCTCTGCAGGTAGACTTCGTAATAGGTCCAGGCGAATTGGCCGGTCATCCACAGGGTGCAACTTACGGCGAGCAACATCCAAAAAAAATTGCGGCGCCAGTGCGGGGTTCCGGCGTTGAGCAACAATCCAGCGTTGGCGAGCAGGGGAACCAGGCATTGCACGATGTTGCCGAACGTTGAGAGCGCGCGCGGGTTGTGCGTGTGCGTTAGGGAAAGCGCGGCGTAGATCGCCAGGAAGATGGTCCACGCTGACGCGAACCATACGATTTTGCGGGCCATGGAGGACATGGAGGTCTATCCTCAGTGTAAAGGCCGGGGCTGCGGCCGGCCTGGGGTTTATGCTGAGAATGGCCTAAGGATAAATGAAGGCAAGAAGCCAGGTAATGTCGAAGTTATAAATGGAAGGAGAGGGATTCGACTCGACGCATTTTGAGGTACGGCACGCGTTCGGACTTGTCGGTTCGCTTCACGAGCTAAGGCCTCAAGACATTTACCGCATCTTGTAGAGAACAGGAACCTTGCGAAAGAGAGATAAGGCCGCATTCTGTAAGCACACTCCCCAAAATCGACGTGAAAATGTGCACGTATAGCACAGCCAATTACAAGGCGGGAGCTCCGACTTGAGGCTGATAAGGATAATGGCCAAATGTCTTTGGGCAAAAAAGGCGTATGTCCGGTAAGCGGACTAACCCGGCAGTAGGCCAAAAGTATTTCTATCGATCAAATATTCGTCCTGAAATCTACTGTTCATTGAAGCTTTGCGTATTCGGATTTGGCCGCCACGAGTACAGGAATATCAGGATCTGCGTCTTTTCAAAGCGCCAGAAAATCCTGGGTAGGCGGCACGGGCTTTGACGGTGTCGCCTTGCAACGCACCAGGCACGGGCGAGTCCGAGATGCGCGAGCGCACCCGTCTCGCACGCCCATCAGTTTTCGTGCCGTTGCTGAAAAAATTTGAAGCGCCGCGCTCCCGAAGAGCCGTAGTTATGGACGCTTCGTTCCGAAAGTGACGCTGCGTGGATCTATGGACGCCTGAACCCAGGGAGCCGGAGCGCCTTCTGGTCGAGCGTCAGGGTACAGGAACAGCCCATTTTGGAACCAAGTGCTGCGATCACGGCGTCTGCGAACGAGCCCTGTCCTTCCTTGAGTGCGATCATGGCCGTGAAAACTTCCTGCTCGTTCTCCACAATAAGTACATCGATCTGCAGCACGCGTTCAACCGCCCCCGCGATTTCATCGGTTGTTAACCCATAACTGCGCTCGAGGACCCACACGGTTTCGACCATCGCCACAATGCTGACGAAGCCGGGGTTCTGTTCAGTTAGCCGCCGCTCGAAGACCTCCCTTGCTTTCGCCGATTGAATCGGGTCGTCTTGCGTGAGGTAGCGGACGAGAATGTTCGTGTCTAGCCCGATCATCGCCGTATGGTGCGTGGCCCGGTAGCAGCGGCAACCTCGGCAGCAGCCTCATTCATCTCGCTGATTGTCACGGGCCGCCGTCGTCTAGATTTGATGATGCCTCGTAAGGCCAATGGAGAGAGTTTTGGCAAGAGAACCACGCTACCATCAGGATGCAAAAAAAACTTGACCCGATCCCCCGGTTTCAAATGCAGATGTTCACGAATAGCTTTCGGGATTGTCGCCTGGCCCTTGACGGTGATCGCTGATTCCATAATGTCTCCCATTACTTTAGCTATAATGTAATACCACGTCGCGTGACTGACGTCAAGGTGGACAAGAAGGCGGAAGACGAATGGTTTCACCTCTCCCGCTATAAATCGCTTTGTCGCAGAGTCAAAAATTAATCCACGCTGGTCGCAACCGCCAGTCTCTAACAGTTGGGGGTATCAGTGAGAGCGCGCAAATAGCAGTACAGCAGTAGGTTTACTGCATTGAGGTTATGGCGGAGGGGGAGGGATTCTACTTTCATCAGCTTGAGGGCGGGAACCGTTGGCACGCGTTGGTTTGCTACGTGATTCCAAGTCACTGAAAACAATTGTCGTAACTATCTGCAGCCGCCGAGCTTATCGGAACCAAATTACCCCTCTTTTTTTAGCAAACCCGTAATTACTCCGCAAAATGTAGCACAAGTAGCATGCACGACAGAAAGCGTCATGGTCCCGAGACATGCAGCCCGAGCGGCATGACGCTTTCGATCAATTGTGGACTGCCAGATAAGCAAATAAAGTGCAGCAGCACCGCTGTGCCGAATGTCGGTAATGAGTGCCAGGATCTTATCGTTTGAGCATTTGTACAAATCGCTAAGCAGACTACCCACCGCGTTTTCCGCAAAAGTTGCGCCCCTGGCCCGCGGAATGCAACAAAGACGAAACACTCACCGTCGCCAGGCAGGTAGTCAGGCCGTCGCCAATTCCCTCGCAGCAACTACTTCGCACGTTTGCGAGAGTTTTGCAGTTACTTCAATCCCCAAAAGTCCCGCGTAATAGCGACCACCTTGGAAGAGGTCACAATTACGACGTGCCAATCGACGATCTTCAGGTTTCCCGTCTGCATGCCGTCAAGCTAACGGCTTCTACCGTTGGGATAACAATGAGCCACGCGCGCCTTGTTCAATTGGCGTGATTATCAGTATAACATCGCCCGCGATGTGATATCATTTTCGATGTGAGAGTTGTCGCAGATACGGATGTGATCGTGGCGGCAATGCGCAGCCCGGGCGGGGCATCAGCGGCAATTCTACGTGCGGCTCGGCAAGGTTGGATAACGCTGTTGGTTAGCGTCCCTCTGGCTATGGAGTATGAAGCAACTTGCTCAGAAGCTGAGCACCGGCTGGCGGCAGGGTTGAGCGATCGAGAAGTAGAAATATTCCTGGATGCCGTGGTGGCGATGGCGGAACCGGTAAAAACATACTTTCTGTGGAGGCCGCAATTGCGGGACCCCGGCGATGAGATGGTGCTGGAAACGGCGGTCAATGGACAAGCCGATGCGTTGGTTACATTCAACCTGCGGGACTTTGGCACGGTGCCCGCGCGATTCGGTATCGAGCTGATGATTCCGCGTGAAGCGATAAGGAGAACGAGACGATGACGGAGACAATGACATACCCGCTGCGGTTGCCGCGTTCGCTAAAGAGGGCGGTAGAGCGACAGAGCAAGGAAGATAGGACAAGCATAAACCAGTTCGTCGCCACCGCAGTGGCTGAAAAGCTCTCGGCTTTGCAAACGGCGGAGTTTTTTGCTGACCGCAAGACGCGTGCGGATTTCAAAGCGTTTGACAAGCTCATGAAACGGCGTGGTGGGAAGCCGCCGCGTATAGGCGATGAAATGCCAAGCAGCAAGACGAAAGCGTCTCGCCCGCGCGCGCGATAATCCATACACTCTGGAATGCGTTATCGCCGCGCCGCCAGTTTCAAATAAAATGGATTATTAAGTAACGTAGTAGCACGCCTTTAAGAGCCGCATGTTTACTTGTTTGAGCAGTGGCGGAGGGGGAGGGATTCGAACCCCCGAGACCCTTTCGAGCCTAACGGTTTTCAAGACCGCCGGTTTCAACCACTCACCCACCCCTCCGTTTTTAAGTTTAACAAATTCTGTGACTTGGAGGCCACTTTGCTACACTCGCTACCCTCACTGCTGCATTT
>JBEKVU010000102.1:0-10584 GCA_049513775.1 Candidatus Acidiferrum sp. | reverse complement strand
GTATGGCGTCGCCCGGATGGTAAAGCGTGTGATCGGTCTTCACCCGCAGGTAATCGAGGCTCGCGACAATCGAAACTTCCTCGTGCGTCGTTCCCGCCAGGCCTTTTCTGTCTGCTGCTTCCAGTTGCAATAGCGCGGTCCGGTCCGCCGGCGCGCCCTCGGATTCGTCACTATCATCGAAGTAATCGGAGTAGAAATAGCCCCGCCCCTGGTACCACCGCGGCACGCGCAAATCGCTTTCCGGCAAAGGTGCAATCTCCACGCGCCCAAGCCCGTAGCGGTTCGTATGAAAGGCCCCTATCGGCGAGCGCTGGCTCAGGTCAAATCCGTCTTCCGATTTTTCGTCATGGCTTGGCCGCGCCGCGAAAATCTTTCCATCCACAGAGGCCGGCACTCCATCCGCGTACGAGCTCATCACATATATAAGGATAGGTTCCGCGCTCGAAGTGCTCGCCGCGGTGCTCATGTACAAATGAATTGGCTGCGCCGTCAGCCGGATTTTGAATCGTCGTTGCTCGGTGCGTCCCGTCGAGGAATCCGTCAGATAGGCCGACAGCGTCGTGTCTTCAAATCGCTCCCCATCGTCCTTCTGGAACGATTTGAAATCTTCCGCCAAGTTGATGGTGCCCTTAAAATGGCCGTCGCTCCCCAGTTCACCTTCCACCGGTTGCGATTCGTCGGCCTCCCACTTCTGCTTTTCGTAATTCCACTTCCGGTTGTCCTGGCGCACAATTTTCACTTTGCCGCGCTGCACCGGCTTGCCAAATAGATAGTCAGCATGCACATCGATCACCGCGTTCTGATTTGGCAGGTAGTAAGCCTTGTCGGGATCGACGCTCACCGTGAAAGTCGGCAGTTCGTAGCGGCTGATGCGGATTTCGCTGCGGCGATTCGTCCAATAGGTGTCCGGCTCCGACGCGAATCGCACCGTGATCGTGCAATTGCCCAGTCGCATTTTCCCGGGAATATCCCAGTCGGCGGATGCGACGCCGAATCGCGAAGTAATCACCTTTTCGTGGAATTGCTCGGTTCCATTCTCGTCTTCGATTGCTACATCCATCTTCTCGCCGGCCATCGCCCGCTTGTCCGAGCCTTTCGCAAGCAGCCGGATGTGCACCTTCTGCCCGGGCTGGTAGAGCGGCTTGTCCGTCGTGATGGTCACGGCCGGCGCCGGCTCATCGGGAAATTGGAACTCCAGCGTCTCTTCTTCACTGAATGCGCCCCGCGCCACGTGCGCCCTTATCGTGCCCTCCTGGTCCGTGGGATGTTCCGGAAGCTGAAACAGCACGGTGGCATTTCCCGCCGAATCGGTTTGCGCTTTGCGTTTGATCGCGGTGTCGTCGTCATTGCCGATAACGATCGATAGTTCCACCGGAATATTTGCGTAAGCTTGCCGCGTCGTGGGGTTCTCGACATGCACGCGGACCGGATACTTGGTGCCGGGCGCCACGCTCCGCGCCGCTGCCATGCTGATTGCGAAACCATCCGTGATGATTCGTCCCAGCTGCACGATCCCCGTTACCGGCGCCATTGTCGCGCTCGCATCCGGTGTAAACGTGTAGCGCAGCCGATACCAGCCGAGCTCGGAGGGTGCGTCGCTGGGAAGCTGGTCAACGGGCCACGCGACCTTTTCGATCGTTTCTCCTGGCTGTTCGGTGAAAGTGCCGGAAAGCGCGCCCGAGACGGTGTCGTTGTCCACGTTCAGAAGTTCCAGCGTGAATCTTCCGGAAACGGGCCGCCCCGACGAATTCACAATCGCGAGCTCCAACCCGGATTGCGGCAAAAGGTGGAAGCGCATCTTCTCCTCTTCCACCTTCAGCGTTGCAGTTGCGTCTTGCGCGGCCGCAAGCATCCGCGCGCCGCTGCACAAGAGCACCAGCGCCACAGCAATCCAGGATTGGGCCAAACGCATTCGCGCCTCCGGCAACGTCACGTAACCGCATGATATAGGCCAATCCCTCAGGGCGCAGTCGATAAATGACGCCTGGTTGCCAATTGCGTATTGAACCTGGCGCGCACTCCGAAAGCGTCCTTAGCCTCCATGTACAACTGAGGTTTGTCGTATCGTCACAAAACGCAATTCTCGACAAACAGCTTCCGACTGATGGAGTCCGACATTCGTGCCTCTGGATTGGTTCCGAGAAACGCTAGCGCTTTACCAGGTATTGAGGATAGTTGCGTGCTCATGGCCCCCTTCTGTTAACCGAAATATAAACACCAGCCTCCTAACCAAAAGGCGTCGAAATCGAATCACGGTATGATCGCAATACGATGAGACTTTTCCTCCGTCCAATTTTTCTTGGGGCATTAGCGGTTGCGGTTTCGCTCCTCGGTTCCTGCCATTCGTTGAGCCGTTCGTCCGACTCGACTTCCGCGACTGGACCACCCCCCACGAAGAAATGGGAGTTCAACACAGGCGCGCTCGCACCCTTGTGCAAGGGCTGCTATCGCCAGGAGCAAATTCTTTCCATCGGGGCTGATGGCACTCTGTACGTACCTGGCGCGCGCGGTCTCTACGCGCTTAATCCTGATGGCACGCAAAAGTGGTTTCACGACGACCCATATCAATCGCGTTATGTGCCGGTGCGGTTCAGTTTGGTAGACGACAACGGCAACATCTGGTTCGACGACACCGTTGACATGGGCAAGCAAACTGGCGGCGTAATTGAAGTGGATCCCAGCGGCCACGAACTGCCCGGAGCTGTCTCGCGAGATCCAGTAACGCAGGTGGGAGAAGCGTTGGACGGTAAGGTATTTGTGGCCATGGGTGACAGCATGATGGTTTTGATTCCAGTTGATGGAAGCAACCGGCCTCGCCGAGACCCTCCCATTTCAGGCCACGGGTTTGCGTTTGCTGAGGATGGAAAAATTTATGCAACGGGCGAAGCGCTGGCAGCCTTCACGCCGGACGCATTCATAAGTTGGATCCATGATGTTCCGGCGGGCGGTTATCCAGCGCTCGCCTCCGACGGAACGATTTATGTAGGAGCCAACGGCCTGCTCGCGGCGGTAAATCCGGATGGCACAGGCAAGTGGTCCTTTACGCTTCCCGGCCAGTTAGTTTTTTCGCCCTCGATCGCGGTCGACGGCACTGTTTATTTCGGCTCGGACGACCACAACGTGTACGCGCTGAATCCGGAAGGCCGGCTCAAATGGAAATTCGCAACCGGCGGCGAAGTCCGCTCCACGCCCGCAATCGCCAAGACTGGCACGATTTATTTCGGAAGCCTGGACAACAACTTGTACGCGGTGGGCGCGGATGGAAAATTGAAGTGGAAATTCGCAACCCGCGGCCAGGTGTTTTCGCCCAGCATCGCCGATGACGGCACGATCTACTTCCAAAATGGCGAAGGCAAACTTTTCGCGATCCAGGACAGGGAAGAAAATGGCGGCCTGGCGGGACAATGGTCCAAGCTGTTTTCCGGCCCGCGCAATACGGCACGCGGAGTTCATTGAGTGGCTCCGAACCGTCCAGTTGTGCTGGTTACGGCTTGCGCTGTTCTTGGCGGAATACTTTCTCTTGGTGGCTGCAAATTCTTCGGTGCGGCAAAAAGCCCCAAAATAAAATGGCAATTCAGCACGGACGATAGAATTGTGTCCACTCCAGCGCTGGCGCCGGATGGAACTGTGTACGTCACCAGCATTCGTCTGCTGTATGCGCTGACTCCCGATGGGCAGATGAAGTGGAAATACTTTCCAGGCGAGGAGATACACACGTCTCCGGTGGTCGGGCCCGATGGCACCATCTATGTGATGGATGTTTTGTGCGCCCTGCACGCCTTGAATCCGGATGGCACCAAACGCTGGAGTGTTGAGGTTGGTAATTTCTTTCCTCAGCCACCGCAAACCGAATCCACCTGCGTGTGGCCTTCGACGCCTGCGTTTTCGCGAGAGGGTGTTCTGCTGGTGGGTACCGGCGCCGGCTTCGCGTTTGCGCTCGATCCGAACTCGGGGGCCACGAAGAAGCAGATCGCGCCGGTTAGCGCCGCAGGCAGCCCTGAAGTTTCCCACACGCAATCCGCGGACAGCCCGAAAATGTCCGACGGAGACCTGGCGGTGGAAGGCGGCGGAGCGCTGCAACTTTTCAACGCCGCCGGAAATGTGCTGTGGACGGTCAATCTTACGCGGGGCGGCAGCACGGTGAGTTTCCGTGGACCGGCGATTGCGAGCGACGGCAGAATCGTCGTCTCCGGATGGAACGATAAGCTCCACGCGTACGATTTTCAGGGCCAACCGCAATGGGAGCTTCAAGGCCAGTGGGTCGGCGATCCGGTGATCGCCTCGGATGGAACAATTTATGTGGGAGACACCGAAGGAGTAGTGGCCCTCCGCGAAAATGGGACTCCGTTGTGGAGAGTTCCGGTAACCAGAGCGGGTTCGCTTACTCTTGCCGACGACGGCACGATCTACATTCCGGGTCAAGTACTTGGAAGAGACCAGGATGGGCGCTTCATGTTCAACTTGCGCGCGCTGGACAAAAAAGGCGCGTCCAAATGGACCTTGGGCGTTGATGGGCAGATCGAAGGTGGCGCGGCCGTCGCTCCCGATGGCACGATTTATTTCGGCACGAATCTGACTATCAATCCCGGACCCAAACCCTACTTGGGCATTCTTTACGCCGTCGCCGATAAGAACGGCGGACTCATGCGCGCGGGATGGCCCAAGTCCTTCGGTTCAACGACGAATGACGGCCGCGCTCCGTCGGGTCCATGAGCGGCGCGCCGGATAAGTCTCGAAAACGAAAACTCGCCGGTTTCATTCTGGCGATCGTCGCGCTGATGGCCGCGGTGGCGTTCTATTTCGCGGCCCGAAGTCACAGGTTCGTTGAAGGTCAAAGTCTGTTCCATTCTGCCAAGCTGCGTCATGTGACATTCACCTTACTGCCGAACATCCTGACCGTGATTGAGGGCACAAGCTACTCGCACGAATTCAGCATTCCCGGTGACGCAACGAATGCGATTGTGGCGGGCGAGTTCACTGTCGAGCCGCGCATTCAAGCGCAGCTGAATATGTTGGTGGTGACCTCGGCGGGGTTCTCTCACTGGCAGGAATATCTTTCAGCCGGACAAACGGAGCCGGGTGATCGGAACTTGCTTTACCGCACCGGCAACACCGGGGCGGACCTGTTCGAAATCAAACTCGTGCCCGGCGTCTACGATCTGATCTTCGACTACGGTCCGCCGTCGGGTCCTACTTTCAGCGACCACTACGGCGGCCTTGGTTCTCCTTTGAGTCGAAACGCGAACACCAAGATCACCCTGAGTTACGACCTGCCTCAGGAAATTCGCTGAACTTTCTGTTCGCCTCGCTTCGGGCAACGCTCACTTCGAGAATCCCGGCGGCAACTGCGGTTCGGTGTGCGCGTTCCATTGACTGAAGGTGCTGATGCCCTCTTCGGTGGCGCCGGGAGGGGTGCGGCGCGTTTCGCGCGGTAAATGGTCCTGTTCGTTGATGCACATGGAGAATCGAAATTCTTTTTCGGCCGGATCGTGCGGGGTTGATACCGTGACGTCGTAATTGCGGCAGGAATCGCCGCCAGCCTCGCGCGTTCCGCCGGAGCGCAAGGTTCCGTCTTCGATGATGGCTTTGTACGGCAGCGAATTGTCATCGCTGCCCATGGCGCCGTTCAGGCATTCGAAAATTGGCAGTGAGCCTTGGGCATTGAGGTCGGCCTGGCGGCCTCCAGCCAAGACCCACCCGTCTGCCAGGTGGTTGTAGGACCGTCCCAAGTAGATGATGGATTCGCGGACGACCGGCAGGCCGGCGCGGTCGAGGCTGCTACGAGTGGTGTGCAGGAGGGATGGGCAGAAGATGTCCTCGTCCACGGTCTCGGGCGGGACGCTCGGATCAACGCGGTTGAGATGGACGGTATGGTAGTGCCAGTTGGTAGATTGCTCGACCGCCGATCGGGAGCGCTCCATCTCCCGCATCGGGGAATGTTTCCAATTCCACCATCCACCCGCTGCGGCAAGCAGGGCGACAACAAGCGCGACGATAATCCATTTGATCATCGGATCAGTCCCTCCTGATTGCGCCGATCAGGCGCTCCGCCAATTTACTACGTTCTTAACAGTGGCTTCACGCCGGGGTTACCGGACTCTTCCATCGCGAGACTACTGCAAATCCCAAACGCTTCCCCGTAAAATACATTCCGTCGCGCTTCCATCCGACGCCATTCGCACGACACCGGATTCATTCGTGCAGAACGCGCGGCCTTCGCTCCCATCCGCCGCCGGCGGCACCGCGACCGCCGTGAAGTGCGACGCGTCACAATTCTGATAATCCAATCGATAGCCCCAATGCCCCAACGCCTCGATGTCGCTGTTCCACTCCCAGTTCGGAACCTTCGGGTTTTCCGGATCGTTGGCAAAATCCCCGACATCGCACGAATATCTTCCATGCGCCCGCTTATAAGCCGCTTCCTGCTTCTGGACCGTTGCCATCTTTGATCCCACCCAGGGCTCGGTCCTTTTCGCATCGCCGCTGCGATACTGGTGCATTCCCACAGGATTCCCCGTTGCGAACGCCTTTGCGCGCGTCTGCCCGTTCTCCGTCACCGTCCAAACCCGCTTCAACCAGCTCTCTGACGGAACTCGCGCGTCTATCCACATTTCCCTGATTCTCGCGAGTGTGCTCGCATCTCCATTCGCCAGCGCATCCCGATTTTCGTCGAGAATCGCCTGCAGATTCACTGCCCCTTTGGCCGACGCAACGATCAGATTTTCTACCGCTGCGGCAATGTCCTGTTCCCATTCCTTCTTTCCGGGAAACTCCACAGTCTCGTAAGTCACCAGCGCAACGTATTTGAATCTTGCGAGCAATCCGTTTCCCGGGTAGTTGGCCATTTGCTTCATTTCACGGATATTGCCCGCAAGCAGCGTCGCCGTCGGCTTCGGCGGATAAGAACTCTCCATTTCCTTTCGTAACTTCGCCTCGAGCGCGCCGAAATCCTCCGGCTTCGTTGCGGCGGTGTACGATCCGCTACCATCCTCCGTCATCGCCGCTTTCGGCTTTATGGATTTCTGTCGTTCGCGCGCCGCGCGCGCCGCATCTACCACCGTCGGCGGCGTAGACTCGTTTTCCTGTGCGCGCACTACCGCCGCCAGGAAAGTCGCAGTCAGCGTGGACAATAGAAAAATCCCCATCACCGCGCGCTTCAACGCCGGCACTACTGCCCGCGCCACTCGGTCCCTCTCGACATGCACGTTACGGGATTGCCGTCCGGCGCGACGCGCACCACCGCCGACTCATCCATGCAGAAAGCTCGCCCTTGACTGCCGTCGCTTACCGGTGGAATGGCGATGGCCAAATAGTGGCGTGCATCGCAACCCTGAATATCCAATCGATATCCCGCGCCCCGGGCGGTATTCATGTAGATTCTCCACATCGCATTCGGGATTTCCGGGTGCCGCGGGTCGCGGGGCCATTGCGTTTCTTCACATGCCTAGTGTCCTTGCACGATCCTTAATTCATCTTCCACGATGTGCATTGAACTCAACATTCCTCCCACTGCAAGTTCATTCCTTATTACCGCCTCGTGCTGGTATTGGGCAGCGCCGACCGGACTTCCTGTCGCGTACGCCTTCGCGCGTGCTGTTCCGTCCGCTACCAGATCCCGCATGCGCTGCTGCCAAGTGGCATACGGCAAAAGCGCGTCGATCCACACCTCCCGCAAGCGCGCCGAAGCGGCAGGATCGCTACCCGCGAGTACATCCTGATTGTCGTCAACGATCGCTTGCAGTCGAATGGCTGCCTTATCCGATTCCCCGACCATCCGGGTTACGGCAACTGAGATTTCCTCTTCCCAATGCTTTTTCCCGGGAAACTCCACGCCTTCGTAACCTGCCAATGCTGATCTCTTGAATGCGACCAGCATATCCGCGTCGCCCCTCGCAAAGATTGATTTTATCTGCGCGATCTGTCGCGTCAAATCCGCCTTCGTAAGGTTCGGGGAATAATGCTTCTCCATCTCCGCTCGCACCTGTCGCTGGCTCGCGCCCATTTTCGGCAAGTCCCCCGCGCCAGATTTCGCCGCGATATCGTCATCCGTCATCGTGCGTTTTGGCGTAATCGACTTCTGTCGCTCTCGAGATGCGCGTGCTGCATCCGCAACCGAGGGCGTCGTTGCTGTCGGCGTAGTCTCCTGCGGTTGGGCTGCCGCCAGGAACATCCCGGTCATCATCATGAATAAGAAAAAATCGGGCATCGTAGATCCGTTCATGCGGGTTTGGCCGCCGCCGAGCCCTACTAGCTGGGACAAATTTTATCAACGCTGGAAGAATCGGGCTCCGCCGCCTCAAGCGAAGGAGTTGAGACACAAACCGTGTCAGAACTCGTTTTACAGTTTGGCACGTCACTCAACGCCAGTTACGCTAATTATCAGCTTTATTGACCTAAGATATATATATCGCTTTCTTCTAAGCTTGCTGACTCCCTAGAAGTCCGCTTGTGGGAAGTCTCGCCAGATAGGTACCGGGAAACGCGCTTGTAATGATCGGTCTGGTCAGTTTTTGGGGGATCTGGAGTGAACCGCCAAAATGAGACAGCTTCATGTTGCGGCTGCAAAAGCACGCGCGTCCCCTTGTGCCAGAACTGTGCCAGAATCCAACGTTTTCATTCCATTCGGGTTACTCTTGAGCGAAAAGCAGATTCCCCGATTTGTTGGAAACGTTAGTAGTTAGAAGTAATGGACGGAGGTGTTGGAGTCGAGTCGTGTGCGCCCAAGGCAGGCGCGCTACCAGGCTGCGCTACGCCCCGACAGTGACTGCTTCATTCATTCTAAAGCACTTCCCAGCTTTGCTCCTAGTCCGTCTCATCGTTTTTACCCCCGACTGTGCACGAATGGGTTATTGCACCGCGACTGTGCACATTGGAGCCGTCATCAGAGCGTCAGCGGCTACCGGTGCCATTTCGTTGGCTCGACGATTGAGCTTTACCAGTGCTTCGCGCTTCATCTGCGAATACTTCTTGAAAACTTGCGCGTCGCTCTGGCGGAGCATCTGAGTTACCCACTCATCGGCTACGCCTCCGGCACTCAGCCGTGTGGCATAAGTGGAACGAAGATCATTAGATCCGAAAGTAGGGAATCTTTGCCCGTCGAAGAGTCTTGTCGAGTTTTCCCGAACGGATGAGCAGCACCATACAAGAAAAAGACCGCTGGGGCGGTCCGTGCGACGTTCGTCAAACGCGCAACGCACGCTGTTCCCCAGGAACTCGATCCGCCGCCTGCCGGCGGCGTGGGGACCGGTGTTTGATGCTTTGGCGAAAGCGCGCGGTCTCATGATGAAAATGGAAGAAGGATTTGCGGTGCTCCGCGAATTCGCGCGGACGCTCGAAACGTAAAGGGCGGGAAGGGGAAGCATAAATTAGCGCAGGTGTCAGGGTTCAGAGATCAGGAAACAGAAATCGGGAACTCCAAAATCCACACTTGACATCGACCGACAATTCACTACCATATGGTTGTGGATAGGTTAGATACAACATTTGCGGCCCTGTCCGATCCAACCCGCCGGGCGATGATCGAACGACTCTCCCATGGGCCTGCCTCCGTGCACGGATTGACGGAACCGTTTGCACTCTCGCAGCAGATGATTTCAAAACATATTGCCTACCTGGTGCGGGCGCGCATTGTGAGCAAGACGAAGCGTGGAAGAGAGAGCCTGTGCACGCTTAGGCCAGAGGCGATAAAGACAGTCAGCGACTGGGCGATTAGCTATCGCCGATTCTGGGAAGAGCGTTTCGACAAGTTGGATGTGGTTGTGAATCAAATGAAAAAAGCGGGGGTCAGAGATGACAAAAAACACGGTTAACGAGGCGGAGCGGATGGTTATCACTAGAGTTTTTGATGCCCCACGCGCATTGGTTTGGGAGGCGTGGACAAACCCGAAATATGTGATGCAGTGGTGGGGGCCGAAAGGTTTTACAGCGCCTTTTTGCGAGATGGATTTTCGCGTAGGAGGAAAATTTCTCTGCTGCATGAGAACGCCGGATGGGCAGGAGTTCTGGAATGGCGGTGAATACCACGAGATTGTTCTGCACGAGAAGATCGTTTCCTCCATGTACTTTTCCGACCCGGAGGGAAACAAGGTTGAGCCTGCGCAATATGGAATAGAACATGAGGCCATAGACGGTGCGCGCGATGTGATTACCTTTGAGGATTTTGGAAACGGCCAGACGAAACTCACCTTCATTGGAAATGAAACTATGGAGAGCGCAAAAAATAGCGGTCAAGTGGAGGGCTGGAACCAGATACTCGATAAATTTGCCGCAGTTGTTGCGGGGCTAGCGCACGCGAAATAAGAAGTTGAAGTTTTTGATGATCGTCATGCGCGGCAAAACTGGCGCAGCCACAATTCCCCTCATCGATCCGCCTGCTGACACCGAAGTCGCCAAGACCACGAAGGTGGTAAGCACTTATGCCATTATGGGAAGCCACTTGGCCGTATAGTCCCCCCCGACTCGTATACCGGCGGCAACAGCATTCGCGGAACGTCTGCCCGATTATTACCCACGAATCGGCCGGGATCGATCACCTGCCTTGTCGGAAACGAATTCGCTCGCCATCGACTATCCACGGTTCGCCGG
>JBEKVU010000101.1:0-10686 GCA_049513775.1 Candidatus Acidiferrum sp. | reverse complement strand
CGCGCGAACGAAACTCCGTCCGTAACTCCTTGCCAAGCAAAACCGCGGCATTGGAAAGGAGTGCCATTCAGGCGCCCGCAAACGCCAAGATGGCGCGAATGTCCGCGTCGCTGCGCGCGTCGGCCACGACAGCGCCGGAATCCAGCCGCACCGCGCGCGTAGCCAACGCGGAAATGGGCGACTCCCCGTGCAGGCTCATGAGCAAGGTGCAGCCCGCATCGCGGAGCCCGCGCAGAGTCTCCGCCAGCCACGCCACACCTTCCGGGTCCAGCCCCGTCGAAGGCTCATCCAGCAGCAAGATCTGGGGCTGCTGCAGCAACGCGCGCGCTATCGCCACGCGCTGGCGCATGCCGCGAGAGAAAGTGCGCACCAGCGACGCCCGCCGCTCCGTAAGACCCACGGCGCTGAGCAACTTTTCGACTAACGCGGTCGGAGCGCTGATCCCCATCAGACGCGCAAACAAAACCAGGTTTTCTTCGGGGGTCAGTTCGTCGTACACCATCGTGGCGTGCGCCACAAATCCCGTGCGCGGCATCGCACAATCCTGGTCGCCCTGCCACGTGTAGTGCACTTCCCCAGAGGAGGGCCGCACCAACTTTGCCGCGATGCGCAACAGCGTCGTCTTGCCCGAGCCGTTGCGCCCGGCCAGCGCAAGGCATTCGCCCTCTGCAACGTCCAGAGAAACCCGCCGCAGCGCGAAAAGCCCGCCATACCGTTTTTCAATATTTGTAAAGCGAATCCCGGCCCCGTCTATCTGTAGTCCGTTTGTCAGTAAGGGATCGGCAGCCGTCACCGAACACCTTCACGCCGAGGCAGGTCACTATGGAAGATCACGTTGCAGCCTCGTGCCAATTTCAGCCTCGCACCAGGGTTCAGCCCCGCACAAGGTCGCGCAGGACTTTCTGCGCGCGGGCCCGTTCCGTGGCGTACTCTTCGTCGGAAATGGTGCCGGCCTCATGACGCAATTCCAGGCGGAACAATTTGTCCTTCAATCCGTCCAGACTGTTGCCCACTTCGGCATCGACACTCGCCAGCGTCGCGCTCGACGGTCCCGCCGGCGCAACGGCCACTTTCACTGCCCGCACAGGCGCGGCAGCGATTGCAACGCCCGGATCACTCGCGACTGTAGTCACAGCCACCGGCTTGCGCGAAAGCAGAAAAGCGCCCAGCGCGAAAATCCCGGCAAAGCCGCCAACCAGCGGCCACTTCAGTACATCGAGCCTTCCCGGCACCTGTTGAATACTCGCGCCGGCTTGCGGATCGCTCGAGCGCGCGTCCGCGGCTTCCCTGGGAGTTTCCGCGCCGTTGCCGGCATCTTGCTGTGGGGGCGCCGTTCCAGAAACATTCACTGCCACCACTGTGCCGGCGGAAACATTCTCCCGGCCGTAAATATTCATGCCCTGTTCCTGGCCGCCCAACTGCAATTCGCCGCCGCTGATCTGCATGGTCGGCGGGGCGACCACCAGCAAACGACCGGTCAGTTGCGTCACGGGAACACTTACCACCGTCGAGTTATTGGGATACGGAAGCTCATACGAATAGCGCACCGTGCTCGAACCGGGCCGAAACGCATAGGCAATTGCGAACCGATTGTCTTTTTTATCGATCGGCGCCTGCACCACCGGCATGCCCGCCGGGCCGGACGCCGCCACCTGCTGCAGCTTGGCATCCTTGGGCAGCGCAAATTCAAAATTGCCATCGGCGCGGAAAAACGCCTGCGGCGGCGTGGAGTTATTCTGGATGGAATATTCTTCGCCGACCACCAGCGTCGCACCATTGGGTTGGAAAAAGACCACGCGCGAAGGAATGGCGATGGTCTTGGGATCTTTGGACGGCTCGAAAACGTCGATTTCGACGTCGGTTTTGTTCGGCGGCACCGGCTCGTGGAAATTAATGCCATTGAAAACCGCACGCACCAGCATGGGCGCGGCACCTAGGCCAGGATTGTCGAAGGTGAAATGGCCCTGAGCGTCAGTTTTGGTATTGGCCACCGGCTGCATGCCGCCCTGCAACTGAATCAGGATAATTTCGACGCCCGCCGCGGGCTTGCCGGTGGTGCCATTCTTGGCAAAGCCTTTTAACGTGCCGGCGTTGGCATTTACCGCGAGCAGCAACAAACTCGCGCAGGCCGCGGCGCGCACCCTGCTTCCGGTAAATCGCAAGCGCTGCGCAGCCGTCACGAATGGCTCCCTGCCACGGGTGTCGATCGTGCGCCGCGCGGACGGCGCGTCTGCGCCTCCGTCACCTGATCGATCTCCGCGAGAATCAGCGCCGCTTCATTTTCCAGTGAAACTTTCATAGCTTCGTAGTCGCCTTCGGCATATTTTCCCGCGCGGTATTCAAAACGCAAGTCGCGCAAATTGTCGTAAATCGTATCCCGCCGCTCCATTAACTGATCGAGTTTCGTCCGATGCGGCGCCAGGTCGGAGGCGTCCGGCTGAATGTAGAAAATAAAAAGCAGCGTGGCCGTGGCCAGCGCGAAGCACGCGCCGAGAACCGCCCAATCGCTGCCCGCCACGGCGGGCGCAGCCTGAAGAATTACTAAAGCACCGAGAAGCAACATCAATCCTGAGTCTCCCGCGCGGCCTGTGCCCGCGCCCGCGCCAGCAATTCCGGAGAAATCCCCGAGCCCGCCGCCGGTCTGGCCGGCGATGTAGCAGGTCGCTTGCGCCACCTGGAGATCACAAAGATCACCAGCAAAGCCCCCGCAACAAGCGTGACGCTCGGAAGATACCACGCCACTAAATTCAGCCCGGAGCGCGGCGGCTCGGACAAAACCGCGGTGCCGAATTCCGCTACGAAGCGCTGGATGATGGTCGCCTCTGCGTCGCCGGCAGCCACGCCCGCGTCCAGCGTTTTCAGCATGCCCGCCGAATTCGGGCAGCCAACGTGGTTACACTGCGTGAGAATCTGTTTGCAGTCGCACTTCGGCGTGCCCACTCCGCACAGCAGCTTGGCGCCGATTTCCTTAGCGCGATCGCTTTGTTGCGCGCGCAACGTAACCGCAAGCAGACCGAGCGCCAGCACTGCCTCAAAGCAGACCAGCACCGCCCAGAATCGATGCCGCCGCACGTTAGTCATGGCCCTCTCGCATCGCAGGAGTCGGCTGGAAAGGCTGCGCCAGCTGTTGCCCGGCAATCTGCGGTGACGTTTGCGTCACTGCGGAAAGCACCAGCACCGATTTGCGATTCGGCAGCAGCGCTACCAACGTGCCCAAAACCACCACCGCGCCGCCAAACCAAATCCACTTCACCAGTGGATTGAGGTAGGCGTGAATCACCGGCATCTGCGTGTCCGGGCTTTCTCCTGCGT
Source organism: Candidatus Acidiferrum sp. (assembly GCA_049513775.1). Taxonomy (GTDB): domain Bacteria; phylum Acidobacteriota; class Terriglobia; order Acidiferrales; family UBA7541; genus Acidiferrum. Next base: position 7,374 of record JBEKVU010000101.1, on the reverse strand, counting down.
AAACCACGTAAAGATCTTCTTTCAGCGTGGAGTAAATCGCCACCATGGTCCCGGACGGCTGGTCGACGTTAAAACGCCGTCGCTCGGGATATAGCATCATCAACTGCTTGTTGTCGCGCAACACTTCCACGTTCATGCGGTCGGCGGTGTAATTTTTCTCCGGCTTGCTGTCCATGCTTTGTAGCAACAAGGTATACGACCCGATTTGCATGGTCGAGCCGGGCTGCATATCTTTTTGCACGTCGCGATTGAACGCCACGCCTGCCAGCCCAACGAAAATCAGCACCATGCCCATGTGCACAATGTACCCGCCATAGCGGCGCGTGTTGCGCATGGTCAGGTCAATGCTCGACGCCAGGAACGAAGCGCCCGAGCGCGCACGAATCACCTTGGCCCCGCGATAAAACTCCGAGACGATCGTCGCCGCCACAAAAGCGCAAAGCGTCAAGCAAATCAGCGAGTAAAACTGTCGGTAACCCAGCGCAAACGCCACCACACCCCCGGCGAGTCCGAAGGCCAATGGCCAGGCAAAATTGCGCTTCAAACTTTCCGCGGAGGTCTTGCGCCAGGCGAGCAGCGGCCCCACGCCGGTCAAAAATAGCAGTAGCAGCCCGATCGGGATGTTGACCTTGTTGAAAAAAGGCGCGCCCACGCTGATGCGCGAACCCGAGAGCCATTCGGAGAACACCGGGAACAGCGTTCCGGAAAGCACCGCGATGCAGGAAACCAGCAAGATCAAATTGTTAAAGAGAAAGCTGGATTCGCGCGAAACCATCGAGTCCAGTTGGTTCTCGCTCGTCAGGTAATCGCGATTCTTGAAGTACGCCACGGTGCAAACCAGCAGGATGACGACGATGAATCCCAAGAACCAATTGCCGATGCTGGACTGCGCAAACGCATGCACCGAAGCCACGATTCCGCTGCGCGTCAAAAACGTTCCGGTAATGCACAACAGGAACGTGATGAACACCAGCCACACGTTCCACACCTTCATCATGCCGCGCTTTTCCTGCATCATCACCGAATGCAGGAACGCCGTACCCGTCAGCCACGGCAGCAACGACGCGTTTTCAACCGGATCCCAAGCCCAATATCCACCCCAACCAAGCACCGCATAGGCCCAGTGCGCGCCCAGCAAAATTCCGCAAGATTGAAAGCCCCACGCGATCATCGTCCACTTGCGTGTCAGGTGGATCCATTTTTCGCCCGGATAGCGCGCCAGCAGCGCACCCAACGCAAACGCAAACGGAATGGTGAAACCCGTGTAGCCCGAATAAAGGTTCGGCGGATGAATCACCATCTCCGGATATTGCAGCAAGCCATTCAGCCCGTTCCCGTCCGCGCGCGCCACCAGGTTCATGGCGCCGTGAGCGCCGGGCGTTGCCAAAGCTTTGAACGGGCTAGCCACAAAATTATTCAGCGTCAGAAAGAAAATCTGCACTCCGGCCAGCACCACGCCCACATAGGGCATGAGCTCGCCATTCTTGTTGCGATACACCATCAGGGTGGAAAAAATGTAAATCGCCAGCAAAAAGCTCCAGAACAGCAGCGAGCCTTCCTGCCCGGACCACAACGCGGCTACTTTGTAAAATGTAGAGAGGTCGCGATTGCTGTGCGCAACCACGTAAGCCACGGAAAAATCATCGCTGAAAAAAAGATACTCGAGGCTGAAGGTGCCGAGGAAAATCAAAACACAAGTGGCGATGCCCGCTTGCCGCGTGCTCTTCACCAGCAACGGATGCCGCGTGCGAATGGCGAAGATGCCCCCGACAAAGGCATAGACCGCGCAAATGAACGCCAGGATTAACGCAAACGATCCGAAAAGATCCAAATGCGACCAGCCTCTCTCCTCAAGCCCAGTGCGCGCACCCCAGCCACGATCGGGCGTTCAGACCGCCGCCGCTACATCCCGTTCGTCTGGGTCGAACTTGCCGCCGCGCTGGACCCCGCGAGCTTGCCGCCCGGCGCAGCTTCGTACTTTGAAGCGCATTTAGCCTGCACACGCTCGGCAACAAATCGCCCATCGGGCGCGAGGCTGCCTTCCACCAGCGCTTGCGATTTATCCACGAAGGTATCCGGCAGCGGGTCGCTGCCCGTATAACTAACCGGCAAAGTCTTTCCTTCGCCGTCCAGCACAAAATCCACGCGCCCGGAAAGCCGCCGAATCGTCCCGGGTTCGACTGTGCCACCTACGCGCATGCGATGCGCCGCCGCCGCGCCGTGCAAGGTCGGCAGTTCTGCAATGGTGTGGTAATACGTTTTGCTCTCGCCGTATCCGAGCCACGCGAGAAACACCAGCGAGACCAAGATGACCACAATACCTACTCCAAATTTTGCTCGTTTTTTCACTACTTGCTCCCGAGGGCGTCGGCTAAGACCGCAGTCTATCACACCTATTGGCCACAGTTTGTTAAGCAAAAAGCTCGTTACGTAACCAACCGACGGCGACTATTGCCTGGATGCCCCCGCCGCTTCAGCGGGTTGCCGCGCAGGCAGCGAGAGCGCGGCGTGCAACGTTTCGACGCTTTCGACCGTTCCATCCCATTTGAAGGCACTGCCGCGGTCAAGAACTACGTCGCAACCAAGCGTCTCCGCCGTGAAGCTACCCAACTCCGAATCGAGCGCTGCGCCCACGAGCGCCACGCGCTTGGGTTTGAGGGAGCGCCGGATGCGCCTCAGCGTGGACGGCGCGCGCTTGGCCAAGAGCTGCGCCAGCCCGCCGTCAGCCTCAAGCCGGGGTTCTAGCGGGCATTCCAGCACATGCACCAGGAAAACGCCGGTGCGCTGCAGTTCGTGATGCAGGACCTCCGCGGACTTCCCGGCTCCGTCGATGCCTGCGTCGCGCAGTACGCCCGCGACGCGCAGAACAGCGGACGCTTCCCCGCTGAATTCTTCCGCATCCGCGTAGATGTACTCGGCGTCGTTCGCGGGCATCACTGCACCCACCAGCAACGTCTGAATATGCAGCGGTCGAAACCGCGTGGCCCACTCCAGCCGCCGAAACCGCGCCGCCAGGTGTTCGGGCGAAGCGGTTTGCCCGCAGCCATCGCAAATCAGATTTCCTTTGGTCATGTTATTTGAATCTAGTGTAGCGCGGCACGCAGTGCAAAGCACCCGGTTGGCGGTGAGCACGGTACTAATAAGAATTGCGCGGTGGCGGCCATGCGCCGGGGATGAAATGGGTTTCTGGCTACAGACTTTCGTCACCTGGCGATGATACTCGTAGGTACTTTCACGAACCCGAAGCATCGGAAGAGGTTGCCAGAGGAAGTTGCAGCGAAAAAGCCGTAAATTGACGAGGCTGCTAGGGTCAAACAGACAAATCGCTGGCATCCCCGGTTCGCGCCGCTAAGACGAAACCGGCAAATCCGAAGGCAATTTCGCGCGCAAACACCAGCGCAGTTCCTGGCTCAGCTCCGAAATTTCCATTCCCGCCATCACAATGAATTTGCAGCTCAGCATTTCGCGCGATTCCTCGTCGTCCGGTAATTGGCAGGTCACGCGGCAGTATTGGCATTCCTGATTCCAGCAGAACCGCCCGTACGGAATGGTTTCCGGGCTGATGAACTGGAAGCAACGCAGCAGCGAATTGCGCTCCGGTACCTGAAATTTCTTCCCGTAGATGGTGATCTCCACGAGTTTTTCGTAAGGACGAAAGGGTTCCGACATGTGAGCGCTTTCCTCAGCGCGCCTGCGGCCCCCACGGTGCCGCACTTGTGCTGATACCTGTCTGCGATGGCCCTTTCAGCATAGACACCCAGGCGCGCCCCAACAATGCCAGCCCGTCAGCAGCGTGGCGAATGTGCTACGGGGGTATGACTCGGCGCTACGCGCTCGCCCCTCGCCTTTGTAGTGGCGCAGCCTGCTGCGCGCGATTTGCCCGGGCGTATGCCCTTAAAGAGGGTGTGTATGTGCGGAGAGTCAGTCCGGTTAAGCGATGCGCGCGAGTGTCTGGGGTTCTATTGCCGCTGGTGGTCCACGCTACGGCCGCGCGAGCGACCTCAAGCCGCCGCGCACTCAGACAAACATCGCTCTAGCGAGCGACAAAATCGAAAAACTGCCCCATCTTCCGAAATTTATCGTAACGCGCGTCCAAAATGCTCTTCAGCGGCTGATGCGACAACGCAATCAGCTGCCGGCTCAAAATCTCATCCAGAAAACTCGCCGCGGCATCTAGATCCGTATGCGCCCCACCCTCGGGCTCTGGAACAATCTCGTCCACAATCCCCAGCTCTTTCAAATCTTTCGCAGTGATCTTCATGGCGATAGCCGCGGTCTCCGCTTTCGTCGAATCGCGCCAAATGATGGAGGCACAGCCTTCCGGCGAGATCACCGAGTAAAAACTGTTCTCGAGTATATTTACGCGGTCGCCCACGGCGATCGCCAGCGCTCCGCCCGATCCGCCTTCGCCCGTCACTGTAACGATAATAGGCACCGGCAATCGCGCCATTTCCCGCAAATTCCGCGCAATCGCTTCACCCTGGCCACGTTCTTCGGCGTCGATTCCCGGGTACGCGCCCGGCGTATCGATGAATGCGATGATCGGCCGTCCAAATTTCGCCGCCAATTGCATCACGCGCAATGCCTTGCGATACCCTTCCGGCTTGGGCTGGCCGAAGTTCCGCACCAGCCGCTGCTTGGTGTCGCGGCCTTTCTGGTGGCCAATCACCGCCACCGGCCGCCCATGAAATTTCGCCAACCCCGCGATCAACGCTTTGTCGTCGCCAAACGCCCGGTCACCGTGCAACTCGATAAAATCGGTGAACAACAGCCCGATGTAGTCCAGCGTATAAGGCCGCTGCTGATGGCGCGCGATCTGCGCTCGTTGCCAGGGCCCAAGGTGCGTATAGAATTCTCGGCGCAGCTCCGCCACTTGCTGCCGGATGCGCTCGACTTCGGCGTCCGCGCCCGTATTGCCGGCCAGCGTGCGCAGTTCGTCCACCTCTTTTTCCAGGCGGTCGATCTCCCGCTGCCGTTCTCCCCCCGCCGCAACCTTCTTTTTATCCGTAGTACTCATGATTTTCCTAAGAACGTGTTTCTAAAGAAGCGCAGGTTCCCCAGGCATGCAAGAGAAAGTCCGCCGGGTCACGGCATACGATTTTACGTAAGCCAGCCTAAGCCGCAGCCTGGTCGCCGCGCAGGCGCGCCACGCCGTCGCGCAGTTCCGGCGTAATTCGAACCGATCGACGCGATGGCACCAAGGCCACCGAACCGTCGTCAGACACTAACTCAAAAACGACCGGCGTGCTCCCCTGAAATGCTTCGAACATATTTTCAAGGTCCGCCAATAGCGGCTCGCTCAAACTACTCACGTCCAGCCGCACCCGGAAATCCTGCGCCGGCTTTTCCGCGACCTCATCGAGCCGCCGCGCCTCTTGCAGTGAAAGCCGCGTCCCCGCCTCTTCCACTTGGATTTTCACTTTGAGCAGCAGTGGACTGCCGGGCTTCAGCACCTGCTCGAGGCGGGTAAAACTCTCCGGAAAGGCCAGCAACTCTTGCACCCCAGTCATGTCCTGAATGGTGTAAATCGCCCAGCGCGCCCCTTTTTTGGAACGCATCGGCCGCGAGCCCACGATGAGCGCCGCAACGGCAATCTCTCGCCCGTTGCGCTGCCCTTCCACTTCGCTCAAGCTAACGACCTTTAATTCCTGCAATCGCGACGCGTATTTCTCAAGTGGGTGTCCGGACACATAGAAACCCAGCATGGCGTATTCGCTGGTCAGCCGCTCTTCCTCGCTCCATTGCGGAGCGTCGCGCAACTCGAATTGCACCGGCTCCGGCGCGGAGCCGCCGCCGAAGAATAACCCATGTTGCCCGGACTCCCGCGCGCGCGAGGCCCGCTGCAACGCATTCACCGCGTCGTCCACGCTGGCCATCATACTCTCGCGCCCGCCCAGCGAATCCAGCGCCCCCGACTTAATCAAGCTTTCAAATACGCGCTTATTCAAGAATCGCGACTCGATGCGCTCGCAGAAAGCGTACAGCGTGCGGAACTCCCCGCTGCTCAGCCGCGACTCCCGGATAGCCTTTGCGGTGTTCTCCCCCACATTCTTGATGGCCGCCATGCCAAACCGAATCGCTTCCCCGATCGGCGTGAAATACAAATCGCTCTCGTTCACATCAGGCGGGAGAATCGGGATGCTCATGCCCCGCGCCTCGTTGATGTACTTAACGGTCTTGTCCGTGTTGCCCGCTTCAGAGGTCAGCAGCGCCGCCATGAACTCCACCGGATAGTGCGTTTTGAGGTATGCCGTCTGGTACGCCAGCAAAGCGTATGCGCAGGAATGCGATTTGTTAAAGCCATAACCTGCGAACTCTTCCATCAAATTGAAAATGCGCTCCGCCTTTTTTTCGGAGACCTTATTCGCCTGGCACCCGGTCATGAATTTCGTGCGCTGCGCGGCCATCTCTTCTTTTTTCTTCTTGCCCATCGCACGGCGCAAAATATCCGCTTCGCCCAAAGAGAAACTCGCCAGCCGGTTGGCGATCTGCATCACCTGTTCTTGATACAGAATCACGCCATAGGTTTCCTGCAGAATCTCTTCCATCTGCGGAAGTTCGTACGTCACCTTCGTCTTGCCATGCTTGCGGTTAATGAAGTCGTCGATCATCCCGCCCTGAATCGGCCCTGGGCGGTACAGCGCGTTCAACGCTGTAAGATCCTCAATCTTCGTCGGCTGGTAACGGCGCAAAATATCGCGCATCCCGTGCGACTCAAACTGGAAAATCGCGGTCGTATCGCCTTTGGAAAACAGCTTGTACGTATCCGCATCATCCAGCGGCAACTGGTCGATCTCGATTTTTACTCCACGGGTCTGTTCCACCATGCGCACGGCATCATGCAGCACCGTCAGCGTCGTCAGCCCAAGAAAATCCATCTTCAGCAGGCCGATGCGCTCCAGGCCATTCATGTCGTACTGCGTGGTGATTTCATCCCTACTGGTCTTGTAGATCGGCACCAGATCGGTGAGCGGCTGCGGCGAAATCACCACGCCTGCCGCGTGCGTCGAAGCGTGACGCGAGAGTCCCTCCAGCCGCAGCGCTACCTTCATCAGGTCCTTCAAACGCTCATCGCCGTCCACCGCCGCCTTGAGCAGTGGCGCCTCTTTCAGCGCGTCCGCAAGCTCGATCCCCAGCGTCGCCGGAATCAGTTTCGCCAGCCGATCGACTTCCCCGTACGGAATATCCATCGCGCGGCCTACGTCCTTCACCGCCGCTTTCGCCGCCATGGTGCCGAACGTGATGATCTGCGCCACGTTGTCGCGCCCATATTTCTGCGTTACATACTCAATCAATTCGCCGCGCCGTCGCATGCAGAAGTCAATATCGATATCCGGCATCGAAACGCGCTCGGGGTTCAAAAACCGCTCAAAC
>JBEKVU010000100.1:0-10774 GCA_049513775.1 Candidatus Acidiferrum sp. | reverse complement strand
CGATCATAGGTGTTGGTGTGTGGGCTTCGCTTCGCTGGATTCGTTGACGCGGAGGGGGACTTGGTCGGCGATGCGGATGCCGTAGCCTTCTAGGGCGACCACCTTTTTTGGGTGATTGGTTAGCACGCGGATATCCTTCAGGCCCAGGTCGATCAAGATTTGTGCGCCGATGCCGCTCTCGTGCTGCACCATGCGCAGGCGAGCGGGCTCGCGGTCGAGCTGGCCGCGCTTGTGGAAATGGATTTCCGGGAGCACGCCGGGTTCTTCGGGAGCGTCGACGCTGAAGCCGCGGCCGGTGTGGTGGAGATAGAGAAATACTCCGCGATCTTCTCTGGCGATGGTGGCGAGCGAGCGGGAAACCAGTTCGCTGCAGTCGCAGGCGGTGGATCCGAAAACATCGCCGGTTAGGCAGTGCGAATGCACGCGTACCAGCGCGGGAGTGTCACCTGCCAAATCGCCGCGGACTAGGGCGACGTGCTGGTCGTGGTCCACGTCACTGGCGTAGGCGATCATTCGGAAATCGCCGTAGCGCGTAGGCAGCGTGGCTTCGGCTACGCGCCGGACGTAGCGCTCATGCTGCATGCGGTAGCGAATTAAATCGGCGACCGTGAGCATTTTCAGATTGTGCTCGCGGCAAAATTCCAGCAGTTGCGGCACGCGGGACATAGTGCCGTCTTCATTCATAATTTCGCAGATCACACCTGCGGGGCCGAGACCGGCGATGCGCGCGAGGTCCACGCTGGCTTCGGTTTGGCCGGCGCGCACCAGCACGCCGCCATTGCGGGCGCGCAGCGGAAACATATGGCCTGGGCGAGCGAGATCCTGCGGTTTGGTCTTCGGATCAATGGCCGTGAGGATGGTGATGGCGCGGTCGCTGGCGCTGATGCCGGTAGTGACGCCGACGCGAGCGTCGATGGCTTCGCAGAAGGCCGTGCCGTGCACGCTGGTGTTGATGGGCGACATGAGCGGAAGGTGGAGCTCGTCACAGCGCTGCTCGGTGAGCGTAAGGCAGATCAGGCCACGGCCGAATTTGGCCATGAAATTGATGGCTTCCGGGGTGATTTTTTCGGCGGCCATGGTGAGGTCGCCTTCGTTTTCGCGGTCCTCGTCGTCCACGAGGACGATCATGCGGCCTTGGCGGATTTCTTCGACGGCTTCTTCTACGGCGGCGAAATTGGCGGCGTGGTGAGTCATAACGTTAAAAATATAGCAGAAGGAGAAGCGAAGGAGGTAAAGGAGATAAAGGGGATAGAGGAAGTAAAGGCCGGACCCCACCTCCGGGTGTTTGTGAAACAGTGTGATTGCAAATGAGCCCGGCGGGATTTCATTGAAACAATCTGATTCCATTGGGCTTATTCGTCGCCGCGGGACTGTCGCGTGAGGTGGACGGGGAGGAGTTGGCGGCCCCCGCTGCCGAGTGGCGGGATCTGCCAGTCATAGAAAACGCTAACACATAAATATAAAATAGTGGATAGATAACGGAATAGTATGCTACTGAATGCAGGCAATGCTTGGGAGGGCTCGGAGCGTCTTGACATTCACGTGCCACACGTGGTGCCCATGTCCTACGTGAAAGGATGGGAGTTATGGCCGACAGCGGCGGCAAGCAGAATGTGACGGTCAGTCCGCAGCGGGGGACGGTGCGCAAGGCCAAGATTGTGGCGGCTCGCCGCGGCACGTCGATCAGCGGGCTGCTTGCGCGACAGAATGAAATACTGGTGGCGGAAGAGAAAGCCTACGAGCGAGCGGAAAGCCAGGCACTCGATCTTATAGAGCACGGATTCCATTTGCGTGGGGTGCATCGCGTGAGCCGGGAAAACCTGCACGAGCGTTAAGACGTTTCTGGATGCGAACATTTTTGATTTACGCGCAGGACGTGGACGCGAAGGGGAAGCGCGAGGCGGCCAAGAAGGCGCTTCGCGAATTATGGAGCGAGCGGCAGGGCGTGCTGCGCCCGCCTCAGAAGGCGGCCGCTACAAATGCGTTGGAGGGATTTTGACGGAGGCCATGCCTGCGGCGGTGGCGGCTTGGATGCCGAGGTCGGCGTCTTCGAAGACTAGACAGGATTCCGGAGGTACGCCGAGTTTGGCGGCGGCTAACAGGAATGGTTCTGGGTGGGGTTTGCCGTTTTTGTATTCACCGGCACAGACTAGCGCTTCGAAGCGATCAAGAAGATTCAATGCGGTGAGCGAAGCGGTTACGGATTCGCGGGTGCTGCCGGAGACCACCGCGAAGGGAATTTTGCCGTGGTTGGCTTCGATTTGTTCCAGAACCTCGGGAATGGCCTTGAGGTGCGGGAGATTTTCCAGGTAATACTTTTCTTTGCGGTCGGCGATTTCTTCCGGGGACATATCCAGGCCGTGTTTTTTGTTTAACCTGGCGACCACTTCGCTTACGGCGACGCCTCCCCAGGCATAGAAGAGCTCTTCGCTGAATACGCAATGGTGTTCGGCTAGGGCTTTGTTCCATGCGAGGTGGTGTAGGGGCATGGAGTCGGCGATGGTACCGTCGCAATCGAATAGGAAGGCTTTGAAGGGGCCGGGGGGCAATTTTAGTTTCATCCCTTCTATCCTCTCATGGAAGATGTGTATTTCTGGAGTGCGCGCGTGAGGATGAAAATTTGCCGCGTCGCAAATGGATGAACCTGTTGGCGTGCGAAGGTTTTGGGCTTGTGATTTCGCGGGGAAACGGCGTCAATCCGCCGCACTCCAAGAGCGAAGGCGACCGCCTCAGAGGGCGGCCGCCACAAGGGCAAAGGCGATCCAGGCCGTGGGCGCCCGGGCAAGTGGCGCAGCAGGCTGCGCGGCTACAAAGGCAGGCAAAGACATGCGAAGACGTGCGAGGACGCGCGTTATTTGGCCGTTGAGGCTAGTTTTTGGAAGACCGGATCGGTGGCGATGATTTTGAAGTCGGGGGATTCGGAGGGGAGTTGTGCCAGGTCGGCGGCGGTTAAACCCGCGGCGACTGCTTTTTGGAGGTCGTGTAGGGCGTCTTTTTTTCGGCCCATTTTTAGGTCGCAGCGGGCCAGGGAAACTTGCGGCCAGGCGGATTCGGGGCGAGCTTCGGCGGCCATGGCGATATAGATTCTGGCCAGGCGAAGATCGCTGGAGTCGAGAAGCGGTTCACCGGTTTCGATGAAATAGGCAAATACCGCGCGACGGGCGCGTTCGAGGACGCGGCGCTCATCGGGATTCTTCTCGTGGGAAGCGCGGTCTCGTAAAAGTGCGAGCTCCTGTGTGGTTTGCACGACGACTGCGTTGCGGTCGGCGTCCGGCGAGCTGATCGGGCCGAAGACGTTGTAGACGGCGTCTTCCAAGGCTTTTTGCTGCGTGTGATCGTCTCTTTCGCGTTTCTGGCCCACGCGGATCGCGGGATTGCTTTCGAGAGATGCAATGTGGGTTTGCAGGGCGGCCAAGTCGGCCAGTCCCGCAAAAGTGGCGGCCGTGGCGCGGAGAAATTGCCAAGAGAAATACAGATCGCCGTCTTGCTCGAATTTCTGCGCGGCGGCGGTGAAGTTTGCGAGCTGTGCGCTGATGAAAGCGTCGTCGCGTTCGCGGCGCTTGGTTTTCATGGCCAGAAGATCCGCCCAGGCCAATGCTTCCGGCCAAATTTCCGGGGGCGCCCACTGGTGAGTGCCTGAGAATCGACGTAAAAAATGCGGGGTGCCTAGTGTGTCGAGCTGTGTGTCGAGGCCGAGTAATTCGGAATAGTTGAAGTCGAGAAGGCCCGCGGTAATGAAGACCGCGAAGCTGTCGCGATTCGAGGGCGGAGAATCGTTCGCGAAGCCTGCCCCGTTCAGAAATACTGCTTGGGTGCAATTGCAGGATTGTGCAAGGTGCGCGGCGACGCGAGCGCCGCCGGAAAAGCCGGCGAAGTACACGCGCTGATCATCGATGACGAGGCGATCGTGTGTGTCGTTCCACATGGCCTGCGCAGCGATGGCGGCGGGCTTCCATGGGCCGTTTTTGGATTTATTGGATGCGGCGATGATATAGCCGAACTGCTCCGCGGCGGGCTTGATCAACGCGGCGGGAATTTCGCCGTGCGCGCTGGGATCGAAAACGTAGACGATCGGCCAGCGCTTCGCGGCGGAATAGCTGGACGGCAGATAGAGCGCGTAGGATTGCTCGGGCGCAGCTGTGGTTACGACCTTGGCGAGAAGTGTTCCGGGCTGGAGAGCGGCGGCGGGAACGGAAGCCGGGATGGAAGATTGTTGCGCGGTGAGACGAGAGGGGAGCAGCGTTAGCCACAGCAGCAGAAGTACGGAGAGCACTCGCACGTTTTCACTATAGACGGAGCCGGGACGCGTAGGATAGCGGCGAGCGGGCGCGTACACTTGGTGATTGATGTGAGCCCGACTGGTGCCCGGAGTATTCGCTGCGACGCGCAGGAAAAGCGGCGTCAAGGCAACGCACTCCACGAGCGAAAGGCGACCGGCCCAGAAGGCGGCCGCCACAAAGGCAAAGGTGAGCGAGGCGGCTGGCGCCCGGGCAAGCTGGGGCGCAGCATGCAGCGCCCCCAGCTGCTAGAGAGGGAGGCATCATTTACGCCATAAATGCACTCAAGCTGATTACGCTGGCCGGACTGATCTGCGGGGCTCTGGATCTTCTGGTGACTTCGACGCTGTTTAAGTTGAGGGGCGGTGGCTACGAGAAGCTTTTTCAATTCATTGCCAGCGGGGCGCTGGGGGCGGCGGCTTTTACCGGTGGGAAAGCAACTGCCGCGTTGGGGGTTTTGTTTCATTTTTTCATCGCGTTCTCTGTGGCCGCCGTTTACTACGGGGCGAGCCTGCGATTGGGCATTTTGTTGGCGCACGTCTTCTTTAGCGGAATTTTGTATGGAGCTGGGGTGCATTTGGTGATGAGTTTGATCGTGGTGCCACTTTCCGCGGCTCCGAAGCGCGAGTTTTCGCTGGCGGCGTTTGTGACGCAACTTGTCGTGCACATGTTTTTTGTGGGCTTGCCCATTGCCTATATCGTCGCGCGTTCTGCGTAGCCCTTCGTTAAACAACTCACCGCAGTGACGGTTATGATTGGCTAGGCGCGACACGAAGTGTCGAATGTACAGCGTGGAGTCGCGCCAAAGAAAAACAGGAAGAGTTGTGGAACTTGCGAAATCATCGCGAACCGCGCTGGGCGTAGCGTTGCGCCGCGCGGTACATCAGTTGCACGATTCACCGCTGGTCTTTGACGATCCAGTCGCCGTTGCCGTTCTGCGCGCAACCTATGGCGAGGGATTGCAGGCCATGGTTGAGGCGCGGGACGAGCGATTCTCGCGGGCCATGCGAGCTTTTCTGGTGGCGCGCAGCCGCTACGCCGAAGACCAGCTTAAAGAAGCAGTCGCGGCTGGAGTTTCGCAATACGTGCTGCTGGGCGCTGGGCTGGACACCTTTGCGTTTCGCAATCCGCATTCGCAGTTGCGCGTATTTGAGGTGGACCATCCGGCGACGCAGCAGTGGAAACGGGAGCTCCTGGCAGCCAGCGGCGTGACGATCCCGGCATCGCTGCGCTATGCGCCGGTGGACTTCGAGGTGCAAACGCTGCCCGCGCAACTGGAATTGGCCGGGTTTGACGCTTCGGCTCCGGCATTTTTTGCGTGGCTTGGGGTGGTTCCGTATCTGACGTTGCGCGCGTTTCGCGCGACGCTGGGATTTATCGCAGCGCGGCCCGCCGGAAGCGGTGTGGTGTTTGACTACGGCCAACCGCGTGAGGTGCTGACGCTGGTCGATCGATTGGTGCACGACGCGCTGGCCGCGCGCGTGAGAGCCGCGGGCGAGCCGTTCCAGCTTTTTTTCACGTCCGCCGACGTTGCCCGCGAGCTTGCCGGGTTTATACGGCTCGAGGATCTCGGCACCACGGAGATGAACGCGCGATACTTCAGCGGCCGAACGGACAAATTGGCGGCGCGCGGGGCAGGTGGACGGATTGCAAGCGCGTGGAAATGACTCGCACCGTACGCGAACGGGAATTTGCGTAGGTTCGGGCCTGCGCAAGTTTCGTTTTCGTCCCAAGGTGCATCTCACCCAAAGATGGAACTTTTTGCCCGCAAACAGGGAATGCTCAAGTGGTGAACAGAGTGCGGTGGTGTGTCCGGCTGCGAGACGATGGCTTCCCAAAGAAACAGGGGCGCCGGGCGCGAAGTGAGCAAGGGGCGAATTTTTATGTTGAAACATAGGATCAGCAAACGCTTAGTGAGGCCGAAGCCGTGGATGGGCGCGGCGATGTCGCTTTTGCTGGCTGGGAATGCGCCAGCGTGGAGTCAGCAGGCTGCGCCACCTTCGCAGAGTACGCCGGCTCCCGCAACCGCGCCGGCGCCCAAAGCAACGCCGGATTCGCAGTCTGCGTCCCTTCCCAAGGCCGCGCAAATTTCGGTGAATGTCAACGCGGTGAACATGCTGGCCAGCGTGCGGGATAAGCACGGGAAGCTGATCAACAGTCTAACCAAGAATGATTTCGTGCTGGAGCAGGACGGGCACGCGCAGGAGATAAAATATTTCGCGCAAGAATCGAATCTGCCATTGACGCTCGGATTGCTGGTGGACACCAGCTTGAGTCAGCGACGGGTTCTGGATCAGGAGCGCAGCGCCAGCCGCACTTTTGTGGATCATGTGCTGCGCGAAGACCGCGACAAGGCGTTTCTGATTCATTTTGACCGCGAGGTGGAGTTGCTGCAGGATTTGACGCCTTCGCGGCAGAAACTGGAAGCAGCGCTCGAACAGGTGGGCGCGCCGCAATTTTCGCAGACTTCAAGCAGCGGTGATCCGGACAGCGATTCGCGGGGCGGCCGCGGAGGATATAGTCACGGCGGTGGAACGGCGCTCTACGACGCGATTTATTTGGCGTCGGACGAAGTGATCAAAAAGCAGCAAGGTCGGAAGGCGTTGATCGTGCTCACCGACGGCGTGGACCGTGGGAGCAAAGAAAGTTTGACGGAGGCGATCGGAACGGCGCAGCGCGCGGACGCGGTGGTGTACTCGATTTATTTTGTGGACAAGGATAGCTACGGCAATGGCGGTGGTGGAGGATTTGGCGGTCCGCGCATGGGCGGCGGAATGGGCGGAGGAGGAATGGGGCGCGGAGGAGGTGGTTCGCGGCGCACCCAGGAGCCCCGGCCCGATGGCAAGAAAATTCTGGAACAGATCTCGCGCGAAACGGGTGGGCGCTTTTTTGAAGTAACGAAGAAGCAGACCGTCGATGATATTTATACCGCGATCGATGAAGAGCTGCGCAATCAGTACAGCCTGGGCTACACGCCAGAGAAGGCCGACGCCAGCCCCGGCTATCACCGCATTCAATTGACCACCAAAAATAAGGATTTGATGGTGCAGACGCGCGAAGGATTTTACGTCGGGCAGTAGGGGGTGCGGCTCGCAAGCTCCACTTGGAGCTTGCGTTCGCTATGCTGCCGCGCAAGATTCGTGAGCCGCTCGATCGCGATACGGCGATCTAGGCGCTTCGGCGTAGGGCGATTTTTGGAAAGTCCACTTCGACTCCTGCCGTCGTATTGAAATAATTCGTGAAGATGTTTAGCGCCACATGCGCGATGATTTCGGCGATTTCGCCGTCGGTGAAGCCCGCGGCTCGTACGGCTTGCACGTCCCCATCCGAGGCGTTGCCCTTCTTGGCGACGATGGCGCGAGCGAATTGCAACGCGGCGCCATTTTTCGCTGAATCGGAGCGGGCGTCGCGGGCGGCGGCGATTTCCGCGTCGGAAAGGCCGGTCATTTTCCCGATCGCGGTGTGCGCGGAGACACAATACTCGCAGGAATTTTGTTCGCCAACTTCCAGCGCGATCTGTTCGCCCAACTTGGCTCCCAGCGTTCCTGAAGAAAGCGCGCCGCTGAAAGAAAGATACGCTTCGAGGACGGCGGGCGAGTTGGCCATTACGCGGGTCATATTCGGGGTGATTTTTAGCTTGGCTTGCACCGCCTCCAAAAGTTGCTTGGACTTCCCTGGGGCGGCTTCGGTCTGCAATGCTGGTAACCTTGACATCACGATTCTCCTTTGTGTGAGCTGCATGTTGTGGCTTGCGAAGATTCAGATGCTGGCGCGCCAGGAGGGTCGCGGACAAAACATGTAATGTGCCTTACACTGGCGGGTGATTGAAGGCTGTGCAATTCGTGTACAGTGCACGCGAAATTGGTGGTAGATAACGACCGTGCGCAAGGAAAACACCAAAAAAAGCGCGAGCCTGCTGGAGGTTGCCGCGCTTTCGGCCAGTGATTTATTCAAGGGACTTCCCCCGCATGGTTTGCGGGCACTCGAAAAAGACAGTGAAGTTGCTGAGTTCCACTCTGGGCATGTTTTCTTTCGCCCGGGAGAGCGCGGAGAGCGCCTGTTTTTTCTCGAGGCGGGACACGTGCAGACTTACCGCAGCTCCGGCGAGAAAAAGCTGATCATCGCCGAACTTTCGCCGCCGGCCATTTTTGGCGAAATGGGTTGCGTCGGCCAGCGCATGTACCACTGCTTCGCGCAAACCACGGAGCCGTCGCGTATTCGCACGCTTTCTCGAACGCAAGTGGAAGCGCTGCTGGAGCAATTTCCATCGATCACGCGGCGCCTGCTCGACCTGGTGAGCGAGCGGTTCGTTCGCGTGCTCATGGATCTGGACGACACTTCTTTCCGTCATCTGATCCCGCGCCTGGCCAAGTTGCTGATCGAGAACGCCGAAAACGACTGTGTGCGAGGCATCACGCACCGCGAAATCGCGGAGCAGTTGCGCGTTTACCGCGAGTCTGCCACGGCCGCATTAGGAGAGCTGCGCAAGGCCGGCATCATAGCTGTCGAGCGCAAGCAAATCCGCATCATCGAACGCGCCCGCCTGGAGCGAGCCGCGCGAGAGTGAAATGTGACTCATGTCGAATGAGTGCCGGAAAGAAAACGCTCCTTCCTCTTCGATAAATCATTACGATTTTTATTGAGTTCGAGTACAGGCCATGTAGTATGCGACGAGCGGAGGAAAAATCTCGAATTGTCAGAGTTTGAGGTCGTGCTGTTTTGCGCTTCTGTATGTCTCATCCTCAGGAATTGGGGACCCTGGTACGGCGCCATCGCGACGGTTGGCGGTTTGGAAACTACTCCACCGCAGATAGTCCTTCTCGTAACCGCTCCACTCGCTTGTCTCGTGTTGCTCCTTACATGTTTGCTCACGCTGTCGGCTACGACAGTTCGCGGACATGCTTTGTATATCGGATTGTATCTTGCGCTTGGTGCGGCGTGTCTCGGCGGATTCACGCGCGTGGCGCCGTTCCTGGGGATCAGCGCGAGAGACGACGTACTGGAGCGGGGTAATTCGGCCGCTGCGGTAGCTGTCACGGGTGCGCTGGTCGGATCATGCTGCGCGTTTGCTGGCGCGAACATCGGGAATGGCCCGGGCGTCGAGGCAGTTTCGTTTTCCGCCATCCTTTCGCTGGCTCTATTCGTCGCGGTGTGGTTTGCGTTGGAATTCCTGACGCACATTTCTGAAGCCGTCACCGTGGATCGAGATGCCGGAGCTGGAATTAGACTGTGCGGATTTCTCGTCGGCGCAGGATTGCTCAGTGGGTGGTCCGTCGCCGGAGACTGGATTTCTGCTGTGGTGACGGTGAGAGATTTTGCGAAGTCGGGGTGGCCGGCGATTTCGCTCGGAGCACTGACCGTAGTTGTGGAGTGGCTTCGGGCGCGGACAGGAATTTCTGATCTAGTTGGCGCTAAGCTGCGCCCTTCGATTGTGATCGCGGTGATGTATGTGAGCTTGGCGGTGGCTTGGGTGGTCGCGCGCGGTGTTCATTCTTGAAGCCGCCTTGGGCAGCGTGTGAGCCGCTCGGAGCGGAGGCTTGGAACTCCGTTCGCGTGCGCATGATGTTCGAGTGCTGCAAATGGGATATGCAATCGGAAGATCACGCGGTGCTGGCCGATTTCCCGCTGGTGCTTGAAGAAGGTACTTGGCAGCTCCTTGCGCAGCAAGCCGAACAGTTGGCAGCCGAGGCGCTCACGGCTGAGGCTGAACTCTTAGGGCGACCTGAATTGCACGCCCGGTTGGGACTGCCGCGGAGCCTGCGAAAGGCGTTGAGGCGGTGCGATCCCGAGAATGCGCCGCTCGGTTGCGCGCGCGTGATGCGATTCGATTTTCATTTGACGCGAGAAGGCTGGCGCATTTCCGAGGTCAACTCGGACGTGCCCGGTGGTTTTATCGAAGCCGCTGGATTCGCGGAACTGATGGCAGAACACTATCCGGAATGTACGCCCCCGCCAAATCCAGCGAGGTTATATGCCGATGCCATTGCCGCAGCAGCGGGAGAAGCCGCGGCGGTCGGTCTGGTGCACGCGACGGCGCACAGCGACGACGCGCAAGTGATGCACTATCTGGGGCAGGAGCTAAGCGTGCGCGGCATGCGGGCCATCATGATCGCCCCCAATCACTTGAGATGGAATTCTGGCGTTGCCCGGATTGCGAGTTCGTTCGCCGCCGCGTCGCCGGCCGCTCTGGTACGATTCTTTCCAGCAGAGTGGCTGCCGAACCTCGGGCCGCAAGCCATCTGGGAGCCGTGGTTTTGCGGCGGCAGGACGGCGATGAGCAATCCGGCGTCCGCGATATTAATTCAGAGCAAGCGGTTCCCACTGGCCTGGGACGAGTTGGCCACGCCGGTCGCAACATGGCGAGCCCTTTTGCCGGAGACTAAAGAGCCGAGCGCTTTGCCAACCACTTGGTCAGCGGATTGGGTTTTGAAACCAGTTCTTGGCCGCGTGGGAGAAAGCGTGGCCGTCCCTGGCGTTACGGCGGCGCCAGTTCTTGC
>JBEKVU010000099.1:0-10876 GCA_049513775.1 Candidatus Acidiferrum sp. | reverse complement strand
TTTTTCTGGTTCCGCGATGAGGTACGTGTTGTAGCGTGTGGCTTTCTCTTCATAGCCCCAATATAAATCGGAAGAAATCTTGCGGTAGACAATGTTTGCAGATTTGCTGTGGTAGGACTGAGAGTGCGCCGGGCTGACGCAAGTGAACGAAGACGGACTCTGGTTGATAATGCCTTTCTCAACCAGCGCGGATTCCAGCGAGATGTATGATTTAGGACGAATGTTGTTGACAAGGTCTTGGGGCGAGAACTGCTGATTCAGGTGATTGATATAGAGCTTTGCGGAGACACGTTCAACCAATCCTTTTTGTTCATACCGTCGCAAGCTATTTCGGACTACTGGCTCCGAGCGCTTGTATTTGCGAGACAGTTCTTCCAACCGCAGGACACAGTTGCTTCTCGCCTCATTGGTCAAAATCGTTGTCCAGTTCATCGCTGAACCTCCGCGAGCCATTCCGAGAATACAGTTCGGACGGAACGCCGAACGGACTCAAAGTCATGTTTTGCCAGGTCTTCAAATAAAGGGAGCGGCAGTACGGGCCGTAGCTCCACTGTGCAGAGCTTTGCTGTTATAGCTCTAATCCGTTCCTCGATAAATTCCTTGTCGAATTCCTTCATTGCGATGAAATCCTCGAGGTGAGGCCGGAGCACCTTGTCCAAAGTCGCGCCAAGGGAAAGCAGGAGGTCGATATCAAACGCGTCCCTTGCCTTGAGGTGACGGCGGTTCAGAAAAGTCTCGCATTTTTGATAGAGGAGGTAGTTCGCGTTAGGTGTGAGGACGCTTTTCTCCGGAGTTTCTGCAATTGTGTGTTTTACGATCTGACTCTTTAAGACATTTCCTCCGATTGTGGTCAGATCAACGCTGAAGAGCGGTCTTTGATTCGCGAGCACCCATTGTTTTGCAAGCGCGGGTGTGGCCACGTCTTCTCGGAAGTCAAGTTGCCCGAGGCCAAGAGTTTCAGCGAGAGGCTGTATAGCCGCGCGTACGACCTGTTGGATTTCTTTCGGGTCGGGCAGTTGGCCAGGAGAAGCGAGGAGATCTAGATCCCGAGATAGACGGGGGCTGTCGTGGAACAGTACGAGGGTGACTCCGCCAAACAAGATGAAATGATCCGGGAATGAATTGAAGAGTGCCGCCGCGCTTTCTTCGATAAGGACGAGAATCTGGGCATCCAACTCCTGCATGCCTCTCTGGCGATACCTGTCGAGTCTTTCTTGCAAGTTCATCGGAAGCCATTCTATCACGACAGGGAGTTCTGTGCGATTCAAAATGCCATTATAATCGTAAAAAGCATCATATATAGTGTGTTTATATCTTATGTCTGAGAAGTATTAGGACATTGGCCTATTGTTTTGATGCATGTATGTATGTACTTTACATCATAACAAAGCATGATAAACTAGGTCTATGGCCTCCCCTTCGCTGTTCGACAATCGCCCGGTTCATCCCGGCAAGATTCTGCGCCAAATGATGGTAAGCAAGGGTTGGACACAGGAAGAACTCGCGGCAGTTACAGGATGCAGTCGGCAGACGCTCTATTCCATCCTTTCGGGCAAGAGCAATGTCAGTGCGGAAATGGCTGTCAAATTATCTGCGGCATTTGGGAATCCCGCCGAAGAATGGCTGAAGTGGGACACTCTATATCGATTGTCGATTGCCGAAACGGATGCGACCACTGTCGAGAAAATGGCGCGATATTACGAGATAGCACCCATACGAGAGATGGCTAGACGGGGCTGGATCAAAAGCACGAGCGACCCCTCGGAACTGGAGGCGGAACTCAAGAAGTTCTTTAGCGCCGAATCGTTGGACGGAGATCTCGCGTTTCCGGTGGCCGCGATGCGAACAATTCATCTACCTTATTTGAATCCGGCTGAGCGGGCTTGGTGTTTCCGGGCTCGGCAACTTGCCGCGTCGCTGCTTGTCGCACCTTTCGCGCAGAACAAGCTGACCCAATTGGAACAGAAGTTGCGACGACTCGCTGCCTACCCCAAAGAGGCAAGAAACCTTTCGAACGTATTTGCTGAATCCGGAATTCGATTTGTGGTCATCGAGCCGATTCCCAACGTGAAGATTGACGGAGCAGCATTCTGGATCGATTCCGAGCCATGCATCGCTCTTTCGCTGCGCCACGATCGAATCGACGGTTTCTGGTTTACGGTGATGCATGAGTTTGCGCACATTCGCAACGGCGATGCTTTTTCGTTTGATACCGACTTGATCGATGGTTTGAAAGGGATCGCCGTGATGTTGGTGGAGAGTGAAGCAGAGCGTCTCGCGAACGAGCACGCGGCATCGTCGCTCGTTCCGAAAGCGGAACTTGAATCTTTTATTCGTCGCGTTGGTCCTTACTATTCACGAGAAAGGGTTGTGCAATTCGCGCACAAAGTTAAAATTCATCCAGGAATTGTCGTCGGCCAACTCCAACACAGAAACGAACTGGGTTATAGCGCTCTGCGAGACATGCTCGTAAAAATCAGAGAAGTGGTTACAACCACTGCTCTGACGGATGGATGGAATCAGAATCTGGCTCCAAGTTCCCTGTGAGGTAGAAAAGTGATCGAAACAACAGCTGTGACGCAACGCCGCGGTAACAGAAAATGTTGTATCTGTTCGAGCAGTACAAGGCTGCTCATCCGGGCGAGGGGGACGAAATCAAGCCTCATCTGGTTGCTCCGTGGGCCATTACGCAAGGGCTCTGGAAACGTCCGCCAATGGAGGCTGAAGAAGTGCTGCACCGACTTTTGTCACGCGCGCTCAGGAATGAGTACATTGTCGATCCACAGGGACGTGAAGTTCGCAAACACCATCCGGTCATCACAGAAGTCAAAACGGCCGAAGGAATTAAGAAACAGTCTGCCTGGTACACAATATTGATGCGCCGCCTGAAAAAATGCGCGCATCTCTCCAGTTGCGGAGGAGGGCGGCACTTGCGGACGTAATGCAATTGAAATTTGATTTTGACTCATACAATGAGAACAACCGGCACTCAAGTACGCTGGCTCCGATGGACTTTGACTTTAACAAGGACATCGACGAGTTGAGTCAACCCGTGACGTATCCCAACGAAGCCCCGAATGAGGGCGCTGATGACGACGGGACCGAGGAGGATCTCGTCCTTTAAGACTGGCAGCTATGGCGCTGTCACAGCAGCATCACGGGGTTTAGCGCTACTCGCACTGAGATTTGATCGAGAGGGCATACGGGACGGCGGCCTGGGAACCGCCAGCTGGAACTCGATTCGAACGCGATGGACTCCGAGGACCAAAAGCTACCCTCATTCGGAATGGGAAGCCTCCTGGTGGCCTTCGTCTAAGCGATCCTGAGCGCATGAACGAAGTTTGATTGCTCACTCTGAGCAGTATTGTCAGTCCGGCTGTCGTTCTTTGTGCCGAAAGCGCTGCCCGCAATGAAAGGTACATTCATCGCATCTGAATCGTTCGTTGGCTCAGTGCGAATCGCGGAAGTGTCAGCATTCGTCCATGTCTCGCCTTGGGCGGCAGCATCCCTCCCCGTCCGCCGTGTCCGCAATAATTGAAAAATACCATGAGCAGAGCGAGGCAAAAATTCGTTTTACGTCATTCGCTGCCCCGTCTTCAGTTCCACAGGGAGACGGAGCGCTAAATCTCCCAGTTTAGGGGAGGTAGAAACGGATCGAAGTGAACAGCCTGTCGTCGATGCCCTTCCGTGAAATTGGCGTTGCGCCGGCCGCAAGACTGCCGCTGCCAGACCACGCGTCCTTCCAGAGGTAGGAGTACTGCACGCCGAACTGGAACTGGCCCTTCGAGCCCTGGTAGAACTTGTACCCAGAAGCCGAGAGTGCCTTCCTGAATGACGTGGATATCGCCGGCGCAGTTCGAACCGGACGAGGGGTTGAAGTCGTCGGTTGGCACGCCTTCGGTAGCGCAGCCGGAGTTGTTGGCGGCAAAGTTGCCGTACGAACCGATGCTTGGAGCTCCAAACTTCGCGGTGGTTGTGGCCGGTATCGTCGTGATCGTGGCGAGGCCACCCACGGTGACGGGAAAGGAGGTCGCAGGAGCCTTGGTAACGACATCCATGAATTGACACATCGGACTGCCGGAGCCTAGCATCATAGGCCGCCGGCTTCGTTTCAGCAGGTTTCGAAGCAGTGCGAAACTCCGAGCGCATCGTTATGCCGACATCCAAACTCTTCACGCCGCGCGAAGCAGCACAAGTTCTCGGCGTGAGCTATCCCGCGCTGAAACAATGGATCTATAAAAAGAAGATTCACTCTGTGAAAACTGCGGGCGGTCATCACCGCATTCCCGAAACAGAAGTCGATCGATTCTTGCATCGAGCGAGCGAAGGTGGAGGCGTTTCCGAACGGCGAAGTAACTTTCGACGGATCAGCGGGCGCAACCAGCTCGTTGGCCGCGTCACCGACATAAAGGTCGACGGCCTGATGGCACAGGTGACCCTGTCCATTGGTGGTCAGCGAATTACCTCGATCATCACCTCGGACGCGATTCGAGAAATGCGCCTGAAAGTTGGCGAGACTGCGGCCGCTTTGGTGAAATCAACGGAAGTCATGATCGTCCGGCTGTAAATTCCCAACCTCTTCTCCTAATTCGTCGCGATTGCTCCGCAAGGCTTATCGATTTGCGAAGCCCTAAGACAACGCACGACTATCGAAACGGATCAATGCGGTTTGACTTCTCGTATCAAAGTGCTTAAATTCGTCGAGCCTCTGTGGCCCTCAGACACGGCTCGGTCCATCCGACGAGCAATAATAAGGAGAGACCCGTGAAAAACCGTCCCTTTGCCGTTGTCCTCGCTTTAATCGTTGTTTTTCTCTGCATGGCGGGTGTGACGTGGGCCCAAACCGGAGCGACTGTTTCCGGCGTGGTAAACGACCACAAGGGCGCAGCGCTTCCCGATGTCGCGTTGAGCATCAGGAACACCGACACAGGTGCCACGCGAACCATCGCCACGGACAACAGTGGGCACTTTCAGGCATCCGGGCTGCCTCCGGGGCGCTTCACGATTCGCGCAGCAAAGCAAGGGTTCGCCGACGAAACGCGCACGGGAATCAGCCTGACGGTTGGCCAGGTCACCACGCTCGAAATTCAAATGCACCTGAGCGCTCCCGACCCCTGCACGAGCGGCCACGAGTTCGTGACCACGGACTGCGCGCTGACCTGGCACGGCATCACGCTCTTCGGTGCCTACGACGTTGGCGTCGGCTGGGTCAGCCACGGCTTGCCGGAAAACGGCTACAACTACGAGGGCGAGTCCCTGGTAAACCGGAACGGCAATCAATCGCGCTTCATCGTCGCACCGAACAACCTGCAGCAGACCGGTTTTGGCATCCGGGGTAAGGAAGAGTTTCTGCCTGGCTGGTCCGTGGTGTTCAACGTTTCTACCGGCATCAATCCGCAGTCCGGCCTGCTCGCCAACGCCTCACTCACCGACATCAACAATAACGGCCTGCCCCGAGCAAGCTACTCCGAAGCCATCGACGGGGCGCGCGCGGGCCAACCCTTCAATGACGAATACTATGGCGGTGTATCGTCGCCGCAGTTCGGCACCCTGACTTTCGGTCGTCAGCGCTCTCTCGGCACTGATGCGATGCTGCAGTACGATCCGGCTGGTGGCTCCTACGCCTTTTCCTACATCGGCTACAACGGCACGTTGGCCGGCGGCGGCGACACCGAGGACTCTCGTTGGGACGACGCCCTGAAGTATCGCCTCACCTATGGCCCCGTTCATTTCGGCACGATGTATAAATTCGCCAATGGTTCTGGCGGCTGCTACTCGGCCACCGCAGCTACCACAGGCTGGACGGCCGCCGACTGTACCCCAGTAGCCCCGCACAACGACGCCTACGGATTCGACCTCGGTGGAACCACCGGGAAGTTCTTCGCCGACTTTGTATATCAGCATTACAACCAGGCCATCAGCGTCTTGAACCCCTTGCTGGGGCCTCAGAGTCTATCGGCGCCATATCAATCCACCACCGACAGCATCAACACAATCCCAATCACAGGGTCCAATCTAGTCGACCCGAACAACACCCTCTACGGCATCGTGACCGACAACAACGCCATCATGGCCGCCGCCAGGTATGTGTGGGATCCCTTCAGGTTTTTTGCTGGCTACGAATACGTTTGGTTGAACAATCCAAAGAACCCGTTGGGCGTCGGCGCTTCGGACCAGGGCGGTTATAGCTTGAGCGGCGTCGAAGACAACAATCTTGACTCGGAAAGGTTACTGAACATCTGGTGGGCCGGCGTGAAGTACACCTACCGCAGCAAAACGGACTTCACTTTCTCCTGGTATCAACAGCGGCAGAACGACTTCCGTCGTCCGCCGACCTGCTCGCCCACCGCCGGTTTCCGCAGTTCCTGCGCGGGCACCCTCAACGAGGTGTCGTTCTACATGGACCATCATTTCACCAAGCGCTTCGACGGTTTTGTAGGAATTGCGTATTCTTACGTGAGCGGCGGTCTGGCCATCGCCATTCCGCATGGTCCCGGCGTTCCCTACAAGTACGACAGCAACCTCGCTCCTGTGGTTGGTGGTCGTTTCACGTTCTGATCGCTTCCGCGGCGGGCTCAGTCGTGCGCTGCGCGGTATTACTTGGGACCCCATGGTGGAAATACGTCGGTGTATCTGACGCCGGGGATCGTGCTGGGACGATTTTATTTTTGGAGCCCGGCTGTCATTCTCGATCGGCGGCGGATACGAGATTGTGGTGACGTCATTCCATCCCTCAAACCCAATCGCCGTCTGCTCGATACGTTTTCCTTTTTGAAATCGGACACCGAGGGCGAACTCGCGAAGATTTAACGCGTGGGATCAATCGCATGCGAAGCAAAGTAATCGGGGGCATCGGGCCGACAAGCACTCGTCATATGTTCGACGCTGGGTTGTACCCGATAAAGTCTGACATCCTTAATGGGACGCGAAAATCAGGTGCGCGTTCGAGCAGCCGTTTGCTGCGGCCGGAGCACGCGCAAAGAAAACGGGCGGCCCGCGATGAGCCGCCCGTTTCTGTCTTTTGAAGCTTAAGCGTTACACCCCCGGGAACTATGGGAGGTAGTAGCGCAGCGAGGTGAAGATCATGTTATCGATGGCCTTGGGGGTGAAGCCTTCGGCCCCAGACCAAGCATCACGAGTGAAGTAAGAATACGTGACCCCGAACTGGAAGCGGCCTTTCGGGCCCTGGTAGAACCGATACCAGAAGCCTACGGTCGGTTCGGTTTGTATGCGGGTGTCCCCGGCGCAGCTTGAACCCGACGATGGGTTGAAGTCATTCAGGGGCACGCCTTCCGTGGCGCAGCCGGAATTGACGGCTGCAACGTTGCCGTATCCACCAATCTGGTTCAGCTTGACGGTCGTGGTGGTGGTGGCCGGAATGGCGGTGGATGTAGCCGTGGCGGGAATCGCCGCAGTCTTCAGGATGCTGATTGAGTCGTAACCGGTGTAACCGGCACGCCAGGCGTATTCTGCGCCCCAATACGCGAACAGATCGAGCTTCGGAGTTGGGTGCAGCTCAAGTCTGCCCAAACCGTGAATCGTTCTGATGAGCGCGAGCGATCCGTCGGGACGCGCCGTGGCATCAGCGAGTTGCCCTGCGCCGTAACGGCCGATGCCGTCGCCGCCGACGAACTTCACGCCGACGTCAACCTTCTTGTTGAAGAGCAACCAGTAAGCGCTGGCGCCGCCTCCTCCTCCAGTGCGCGCATCGTTGAAGGCGCCAGCGGAGCTGACGGTGAACGACGGGGTAGTCGCGCCGTTCACCAAGCAACCGATCTGCGTCGGGGTCACCGGGGTCACGGTGTCGTTCGCGTTGGTGCCCACTGCGCCGCAAGGATAGATACGGTTGCGGAATTCACTCACGATGCCGAACACTTCATAGTGGCCAAAGCCCGGGTCCGCCGCAGCCTTGAAAATGAAATCCGGGGCCTTGTTGACGGTATAGCCCGTGGCGTCAAATGCGTTGTTCACACCGGCCGCTGCGCCGGGCGCGTTCAGGAAAAAGTTTCCCGTGACGGCGGTCGTAGCACCCGAGGTCACGATGGTCGCGGGCGCCGAGGCCTCGTTGATCGTGGTGACGGAGGAAAATCCGCGGCCGCCAATGGTAGCCTGCGGACCCTCGATCGAGACGCCAAGGGCAAACTTGCCCCCGAAGTCCTTCACGACCCGCACTGCGTCTTGACGAGCCCACGTGAAGCCGATGATGTAGTTCGGATCAATCATCTGCGGAGTCTGTTCCTGCCGGTTGAAGAGGCCCTTCTTATACTCCGTGGCCAAGCTCCACATTTGACCGCCGGTGATGATCCATCCATCGTCAAAGGCGGCTTGCGCAAAAAGTTGCCGGTCGCGCAGCACGTAGCTATTGGTCTGGCGGTTGTTCGAAGTGGTGCCTGCTCCGAGGAAGTCCGCTTCGTAATAGCCGCTAACCGTGGCCGACGCGACTTTGGTTTGTGCCAAGAGCGAAATTCGGCTCTGGCGTGCGGTGAATACATTTTCGGTTACGTGGGCCAGATCGTTGGCCGAGAAGGGGACCGAGGCGAACGGCGTGGGAACGTCACCCGATGTCGCCCGGCTGCGGGTGATCGTCGCGGTCTCCAGGAATCCACCGGGCGTTAGATTTACGCCTTTGTAGCGTATGGTTGCCGGGCCGTCGTCGCCGTTTACCAACTGCGACGAACCGGAGTTCGCTGGAGTGTCGATCATCGCTATCGCGTCGTTGCTTGCCTTGATTGCCGTCACCGTAGAGCTGAGCGCCTCGGTGTTGGTCTTCGCGTCGGCGGAGGCAGCTACGGCTTCGGTAGCCTTGGAGGTGGCTTCCGTGGCCTTGGAACTGGCTTCGGCGGCGCGCGCATTGGCCGCGGCAGCTTCTTCGCGGGCCTCGTCAATCTGGCGATCGCGCTTAGCCAGCTCTTCCTTCAGTAAATTCAATTGTTCCTGTTGCGCTTGCAAAGATTGGCGCAGCGCTTCAAGTTCGGCGGCGATAGCGGCGTCAGACTTCTCCGCCGGTTTGGCCGCTGCGGCCGCTTTGGGCTTTGCTGGTGGCGCATCGGAGTCTTTCGGTGTGTCTGCAAATGCCGTTCCGCAAACCAGGAACAGCGACAGTGTTAGTGCAGCGAATTTATTCATTGCCTCTCTCTTCTGTAGAAGATTTCAACGTACCGAACAAATCTGTTGCGTACCACCCCGGCAAGGAAAGTAATCGGCCCGTCTTACGATTACATGAATCGGATGTGAATATCCTGTAACCTCAGACGAACAGCCATAACCCAAACATATTATTAGGTGTTAGCTTACGAGAACAGACAGCGGCGACAACACATGCGGTGGAAACAGCTTAGGGCTGCCGCTAAGCTGCTTGACGAACGATTGTTGAAAGCCAAGGTCATTCTCCCGAACCCCACAATGCGGCTTTCCGCCCTCGACCGCTGGGAAGCGGCTACTTTGTAGAGATGCTATAGATGACCGGGATGCCCGTCAAGCCATTTCGCCCTCGACTACGGGGAGGTTACTTTGGTTGGCCTATGGTATAGGCGAGCACAATTTGCGCCAACCGGTATTGATAGCGGGCATCCGTGTCCGAGATGTCTGCCTCGGTTTTTTGCAGCTCGGCCTGGCTGAATTCAACTATGGAGCTGAGGCCCAGATTGTAACGCGATTGTGCCAGGTCGAGCGCCAGGTTTGCTTGCTCGCGAAGTTGCTGGGTAACGGAAAGGCGTTCGAAGGCGCGGCTCGAATCTTGCCAGGAGTTGCGGACGTCGCGAGCGATATTGTTTTGCAGGTCCGTGAGTTTTTGTCGGTCGATGGAAGTCTGCAGGTCGGCGGTCTTGGCGCGCGCGTTGAAGAGGAAGCCATTGAATACCGGAATGCTGATGTTGACACCGGCGGCGCCGTACCAATTGTCGATATGACTGTCGCGTACCGGCGCGAGACCAACCGCGCCGAGAGCGGTTACATTGGGGAGCCAGAGATCATGCTCCGCGCGGCCAAATTTTTCCGCGCCTTGCACCCGGTCGCGGAGCGCGAGAACCTCCGGGCGCTGCGCGAGAGCTTCGGAAATCAGCGGCGAAACGTCCAGCGCCGGAGGATCGATCACTTGGGAATCTTCGACGAGTTGAAAGTTCTGTTCGTCGGTAAAGCCCAGAAGGGCGGAGAGCGATGCCAGCGAGTCCTGATAGTTGTTCCGCGCTTCGAGGAGCAGCAATCGGGCACGGGCCGCGTCCACTTTGGCGAAGCTAAGGTCCAGATCGGAGCGCAATTTTGCGTTCGTTAGCGCCTGAATTTTATCGACGAGCGTTTGCCGGGCATACACCGTCTGCTGTGCGACGGTGACTAGCGCTTTGGTCTCGAGCGTGTTGAAGAAGGCCTGGTCGACAGCCAGGAGAATGTCCGCAGTGGTGGCTCTTGCGGCCTGGTCCTGCGCCTGGGCCTGAAATTTGGAACTAGCGACCAGATTGTTCGTACGGCCGAAATCGGTAAGCAGTTGGCTCACGGTGGCGCCGGTCGCGGCGCGCGGATATAGCACAGAATTGTTCAGACCGCCCGCGGCAATTCTGCTGCCCGCGCGGGAATCCACCGCGGTGAGGTAAAGGTACGAGGTCGGGAGCAACGCGGAGCGCTGTTCGCGCACGAATTGCTGAGAGACCAGGGCGTCGAGGCGGGCAACGCTGATTTGCGGATTATTTTTGAGCGCCAGGGCTTCGGCTTCAGCCAGGGTGAGCGTTCTGGCGGGCGGCGCATTCGGCACATCCGCGGGCGCGCTTGTTGCCGGAGGACTTTTTCGAGTGGTCAGCTGCGGATTCTGCGCTCGCGCCTCAGAAAGCAGCAGCAAGAAAGCGAATACTAAGGACGCGAGGCGAATCATGCCTTCACCTCCGCG
>JBEKVU010000098.1:0-10882 GCA_049513775.1 Candidatus Acidiferrum sp. | reverse complement strand
CGCACCTTCTATTGCTTCGTATCCAACGGATGCTTGCTCTTCTCAAAGAACTCATTTTGCAACTTCAAGCTTTCGTCGTCGGCTTTAACAGCGCGAATGGCCTCCGTCAGCGTGGCCACCCAGGCATTCATGTCCGCTTGGCCCAATTCTTTGTTCGCCAGCGATCCATCGCCAGAATAATGATCCGGGAATTTCGCATACCACCAAATTCCGGTATACACCGTCTCTGGCAAATGCACGCGATTGAGGTCCGCACCAGACTCTTGCGACGCACGGTCCACGTGAACCAGATCGGGTCGCGCCACGAGCATCTTTGAAGTCTCCGATTGCCCAGCATGCATGTCCAGTTTGTCGGTATGCAGGGGATTGTGCTCGTCGTTCGAACCGCCCCACTGAATGTACACCACGTAATCATGAAATTTATCCAGTTGCGTTTGCGCAAAGTAGGGAAGCAGGCTTTCGTTTCCCCCGTGGCCGTTCACGATGAGAACCTTCTTGCACCCGTTGCGCGCCATCTCGTCCGTGGTTTCCTGCAGCAGAGCTAGTTGAATCTCGCGGCCGTATGCCACGGTTCCAGGTTCGTGTTTGGCTTCTGAGATTTGTCCGAAATAATATTCGGGAAAAACCACGGCGTACTCGGCCGCCGCAGCGTGCAGTGCCGCGTAGCGAACGTTGAGAAGGTCAGTTCCCAGCGGCAGATGCGCACCGTGCTTTTCGAGGATGCCAAATGGCAGCAGGCAAGTTCCTTTGGCTTGCTGGATTGCGTCACGAAAGTCCGGTCCAGTCAACTCTTCCCAGTGCGTTGATAGCTTATTCTGCGCACCCGTCGCCGAACCTGACACGCCCAAAATTAACATCACCATCAAGCCCCGCCCCCAAGTCCACCTCATATCTCATCGCTCCTGAAATCGCCGCACTGTCAAGCAATCGCGATTGTATCGTGCTCGGTCCAAAAGCGGAAAAACAGCGCATTCATCGATCGCTTATTTGCTCCGCACGGGGCTCTTCGCAGGTCACGAAACGATCGATCTTGTCAGTGTTCAGGTGTTGACGGATTCCGGAAGGCCAGATAATTTCGATTACTGCTGTTTGGCTGGTTCCTAGCCCGAAGTGCAGGCGCTTGTCGTTTGACGAGAGATAACTTCCCGCCGCGGTTGCGAATCGGACCTGGCCGTTCACTCGGACGCGCGCGCCAAAGCCATCGCGGTTACTCTTTGTTCCGCGAAGGAGAATCGCGATCCAGTGCAGTTTCCCTCCACGGTTTAAGAACAATTTCGGCCCTTCGCCCAAAGATGTCACAACTACATCCATCCAGCCAGCGTTGCGCAGATCGCCGAACGCGGCGCCGCGACCCGCGATTGGAACCTGTGAGCCTGCAGGCGCTTGTTTAAAGCGGCCCTCGCGATTCATGGCCAGCAACGGCGGTTCTTTATAGCTGAGCGATGGATCGTACTTCTCTACGTTATCGATGACGTGGCCTTGCACGATGAAGAGATCCTTCCACCCAGCGTTGTCAAAATCCTCGAGCCCCACGCCCCAGCCGGAGACGCTTCCGGAGAGCGCCGCGATGCCAGTCTCGAGCTCCTGAGACTCGAAGGAACCAACGCCGGCATTGCGAAATACGACGTACGGCTGATGCGGCAATTGAGTGATCACGAGGTCGGGCTGGCCGTCGTTATCGTAGTCTTGGAAAACGACGCCCATTCCGGAAATCATCTGGCCTTCGCCCGTGAGCGCGGCCCCCGCCTCGAGCGCGGACTCGGTAAATGTTCCGTCGCGATTGTTGTGCCAGAGAAATTGGTCGGTAACATCGTTAGCCACGAAAATATCGGTGTAGCCGTCGCCGTCGTAGTCGGCGAAGGCGACCCCGAGTCCGTGGCCTTTCTTGGCCGCGATTCCCGAGGGCACGCTGACATCTTCAAAAGTGCCGTCGCCGCGATTGTGATAAAGAATGTCGGAAACTGGGGGAAAGACGCCCGGCGGACAGTAGCTGGGATCTTTCGTGGTGCCACAGGTCTTGCTGTTTGCGAAATTCCAATCGAGATAGCGTGTTACAAAGAGGTCCAGCTTGCCGTCATTGTCGTAGTCAAAAAAGCCCGCCGAGGCCGACCAGCCGCCGGCCGCGACTCCCGCTTTTTCAGTGACGTCCGTAAACGTGCCGTCGCCGTTGTTGTGGTAGAGAATATTTTTTCCGAAATTGGTGACGTAGATGTCCGGGAATCCATCATTGTCATAGTCGCCGACGGCCACGCCCATGCCGTAATTGGTGTCGCCCGCGCTGGACAGACCTGCCTCCGCGGTGACGTCGGTAAAACTCCAGTCCTTGTTTTGGCGGTACAAACGATTCCAGTAAGCGGGATCTTTACGATCAAATCCGAAGGGCTTCATCATGGGGTCGCGCAAGCGGCCCGCGTTCACCAGAAATACGTCCAGGAGTCCGTCGTTGTTATAGTCGAGCAGGGCGACTCCGCCGGGCATGGTTTCAGGCAAATATTTTCGACTCGTGGGCGAATTGCGGAGGATGAAATCAACGCCTTTCAGCGGGCCGACACGAAAGATCGGACTGGTTGGGCTGGTCTCTTGAGCGGAAATCAAAACAGCGCAAAAGAGCGAAAGCAAACTTAATTGGCTGATTCGCACATTTTATCTCGCACGCGGGCTTTCAGGCTCATGCTCAGTAGGAACCGCGGACCTGCAGATCGATGCCCTGGCCATCATCGGTGACCGTGAAACTGACGACATGTCGAGCGCTGTCGATGGAAGCGTGGGGAGCATCGGAACCGCCGTGCGCCAAAGTCACTTCTGCCGTCCGAGCGTCCCACCCATAAACGTCCACGGCGATCTGGTTCCACCACGGATGAAACGCGCCCTGATGTTGGCCAAGATGCAACCTGATGCCGTCTTGCACCATTTCACAGGTGAACTCCATGCGCAGCATATCACCGCGCTGGTAGGCCATGCTTACGCCGTCATCCAAGTAGAGTGACCCGTGGCAATCGTCTCCCGGGAACACGCGCAGCGTTAGCGGGCCGCGCGGAGTTTCGTCGGTACTCTGCACCAGGGGTTGCATCGGAATAATGGCCCCGGCTTTCACGAAGACCGGGAGCGTTTCTACGGTGGGACGAATGGTTGGACCATCGCTGGCGTGATTCTTCACAGAATTCGCGCTTGGCACCTTTGCTCCAGTCCAATCGTCATACCAAGTGCCGGGCGGCAAGCGAACGGCATAGCTATCGGGCTGTTCCGGGAATGGTGGGGGCGCGACGAGCAAGTCCGCACCCAACATGAATTCGTTTCCTGCATCGTCATCGAGCGGGTGGAGATCGTCTGCGGCGTTCGGGAATTCCAGAAACAAGGGGCGGACAACTGGAATGCCGGTGCGTGTGAGTTCCTCCACCAACGTATAAAGATAGGGCAAGAGCCGATAGCGCTCCTCGATATAGCGCCGGCGAATGGCTTCCTGCTCCGGCCCGTGCACCCACACTTCTTTGTCACCAGAACCTTTGTTGGTGTGGTTGCGGTCGATTGGCTGAAAGCTGGCCAGTTCGGTCCAACGGGTAAGCAACTCGGGGCTAGGCGTTCCGATGAAACCACCGACGTCTGCGCCGCAAAGACCGAAGCCACTCAGCCCTAAATTCAAAAGCATAGGTGTAGTTAGGCGCAAATGATTCCAGGTGCTGGTGTTGTCGCCGGTCCATGTAGCGGCGTAGCGCTGCCCTCCGGCGTAGGTGGCGCGCGTCAGAACAAATGGCCGGAGATCGGGATCGAGCTTGCGCAGCCCTTCGTACGTGGCACGAGAATTCTCCATGCCGTAGACGTTGTGAATCTCGGCGTGAGTGGCGCTGCGCGCTGCAAAGCCGGGCTCCTCGATGCGATGCTGCGCGTCGTCAGGCATGGTGAGGAGCGGGGTCAAGAAAATGGAAGGCTCGTTCATATCGTTCCAAAAACCGGCAACGCCTTCGGCGCGAAAATCCTTGTAGAGCGTGCCCCACCAATCGCGGGTCTTCACACGCGTGAATTCCGGGAAGACCGCTGGGCCAGGCCACACCGACCCGACGTAGGTCGAACCATCGCGATTTCTTACAAAGTGATCGCCGCGGATGCCGGAGTCGTAGGGCGCATAGTTGCTGTCCGGCAGCTTGGCGACGTGCAGGTCCGTGATTACGACCACATGAAAATGTTCCTGTTTAAGGTCCGCCATCAGTTGCGCAAAGTGCGGGAAGTGGTCGGTGTTCACCGTAAACGGGCGATGGTCCTTTTGGAAATCAATATCCAGATACAGTGCGTCGGAAGGGATTTTGTCTGTACGGAGCCGCGTGGCGATTTCCCTGACGCGATCCTCGGTTTCATAGGTGAAGCGCGATTGTTGGAAGCCTAACGCCCAGAGCGGAGGCAATGCCGGTAAACCCGTCAGCCACGCGTAGGTCCGCACCACCTGTTTAGGATCGGGCCCGTAGAACACGTAATAATCGATCGGGCCATTCTCGGCGCCGAAGGAATAAATTTCGCGCTGCGTCGCTCCAAAGTCGAAGCTGCTGGGCCAGGTATTATCCAGAAAAACTCCAGCGCAGCGCCCGCTCTGCATGGTGATGAAAAAAGGAATGTCTTTGTAGATGGGATCGGTGGATTCCTGAAAGTGGAACGCGTCGGTATTCCACATGCGAAACGCTTGGCCTCGGCGATCCAGCGGGCCCACCTTGTCGCCGAGACCAAAAAAATGCTCGTTCAGAGGCATGTGCTTGTAAAGGCGGAAGGCTCCGCCGTGGAAATCCGCCGGCCATCCCTGCTCGTCTTGCTGAATTACATGATCCTGCAAATCCAATATGGTGAGACGCAACGTGCCGCGTTCGATGCGCACCTGCAGAGCCTTGGTGTGAAAACCTACGGTCTCGGGCGTAATTTCAGGAATTGTATCGACCGTCTGATGGCGAACTTCGTCGGAAACTGCCCAGGAGGCATCCTCCGGAAACTCTCCGTGCGGTGCGAGGCGCACACGGAGAACGTCGTCCCGCAGGGCCACGACCCGAATCACTAATTCGCCCCGCCGAAACTCTACCCCGTTGGGGAGCGGCTGGACGCTTTCTACCGCTGTAGCAGCCGAAGGGCTATCGATGAACAGCGGTCTCGGCTCGGCAAAAGCGCAAATGGTTGGAAACGCAGCGAAGACAGCGAGGAAGCCCAAAACGACGAGCCTGCTATGACGACCAAGGCGGTTACGCAAAATTCCTGTTTTCATTCTGTCGTCCCGACCTGCGGCCACAAGTTGCTTGGCGAAAATAAGGCTTGGCCGGATGCGCATCGTTCCTCGACGAACGTCCTGCTCGCAGCCAGCCAAGCCTTTTGCTTCCGAGGGCACAAACCCTGGAGCCAGATCGTTAGAAGTAGAATTTTCCGGCTACCTGCAAACTACGTGCCGGATACGCCTGGGTGATCTTTCCAAAATTCCCAGTCGGTATCCCATCGACGACGGTCCCGATATCGCCGAGGTTGGTGTCTGGCTCGAAGAAGTTGGGGTGATTCAGCGCATTAAACATTTCGAAGCGGAACTGGAAGCGTTTGCTGTCGCTGAAGCGCCACGATTTTTGTATGCCCATGTCCCAGTTAAAATATTTCGGCCCTCGCAAATCGGAGAGGAATCTGGGAGCGTCGCCGAAGGTGAAGGCTGCGGGCTGCGAGAATGCCGCGGGATTGATCCAGTTATTGATGTTCTGGTCGGCCGGGACTGGGTTTACGCCGGCTACGATGTTGGGACGTTGATTGAAGCCCGCCGCTCCCACGTTGTTGTCCGCCGGGTTGATGGAGAGCGGCAAGCCGGACTTAGCGGTGAGAATGCCGCTCCACTGCCAGCCTCCGAGTACGGCATTTACCGGCTTGCTCCAGTCGCCACCGTAGGATTTCCCTTGGCCGAACGGCAATTCGTAGTTGTAGTTCACGACCAAGCTGTGCGGGATGTCTGTAACGTCCAGCGACCGCTCGGCAGCGAGGTCATAGGAATTTCGCACCGAGCTCCCGCTCCCTGGGAAAGCCCAGCCGGAATTACCTTGAACGTCATCGATAAATTTGGAGTAGGTATAGGAGACATTCAGGTCCAGACCGTTGTGCCAGCGATGAGTATAGGTGACCTCCAGTGCGTTGTAATTGGAGGAACCGACGGCCGGCTCCGCTTCCGTGACGCTGCAATATTGGGGATACGGGCGCAACAGCTGGCTGGCGATGATCGTCGGCTGATCCAGGCCGCACCCGCTCGAAGTAATATGGCCAAAGAATGGATTGGGGACCATGGCGTTGAGTGCGTTGCCCATGGCCAAATCGGACGCCGGCATTTCATTCCATTCGAGATATTGCGCCAGAACATGCACGCCGTGATTTCCCACGTATGCCACGTCCAGCAAATCGTTGTTGGTGAACGCGTACTGCACTCCACCCATCCATTGCTCGACGTAAGGCGAGTGGCGGACGTTGTCGGTAACCGGATTCAACCCAAAACCCACGTCGGTTAGACCGCCGAGAGTGTTTCCCGTCGGCGAGACTTCGCCATTCGGAAATGCGCTTGGTAGGCCGACGACGGCGTTTCCGCTAAGGGTGGAAGAGGGCGAGATCCCATTGTTGAGGCTGGTGACCCACGGCGTGCTTTGCGAATATCCCGTATTGGGCCCTTGACCGTAGAAGTTCGGGACAAAAAAGAGACCGTATCCGGCGCGCAGCACGAGCTTGTCGCGCCATTGGTACGCTGCGCCGATGCGCGGAGCAAAATTGGTGTATGAAGTGTTATACAGACCGCGATTGTTGCCCGAATTGAACACCAGCTCGCCCGGCACGGTGAAACCCACCGCGGAACTGATCGGGTTTGTGGCCGTAAAGTTGAAATATTCTTGCTGGTTTTCCCGCTCAGTGGGCGCCGTCTGAATTTCGTACCGCAAACCCAAATTCAACGTCAGCTTGCGCGTGACTTTCCAGCCATCTTGCAAGTACCAAGCCAGAAAATGCTTGTCCGTCGCGGGGAATTGGTTGAACCCGGTCTGGTCGTTACCGCTGCCTACGCCGAGCAAGAAAGACGCGAAGCCATTTCCGGTTCCGGCGGTCTGATTCTGCGGATCCGGACCTGCGGTGGACGTGTCCTGGAACTGCAACACGGTGCTGGCGTAGTGCCCGCCGTCAATACGGGCCCAAATGTCCATGAAGCCAAACGCCAGCTCGTGTTTGCCTTTCAACTTGGTGAAGTCGACGGAAGTGGTCCACAGCGTTTGCGGCACCATGTAATTGTCCAGGCCCGCCTGTGCACCGAGCGCCGCGTAGGCTTGCGGCTGAAATTCCGGAAACGAAGGCGCGATCGAATCAATAAACGTGGGCAAGCCCAGCTTCGAACTGTCGAATCCGAAGCTTTGCGTGACGGACTGCTCAACGTGCCGGTTGATGCCGAAGTCCACGCTCATAGCGAACGTGGGGCTAAATACGTGGGTGTACCCCGCGTTGATGCTGTAACGGTTGTTCGGCGCCACGACACCGGGGCCGCCTTCATCGGAAGCTCCGTAGTAGGTCGGGAAATTTACCTTCGCTTCGTACTTTTGCGACCATCGCACGTTCAGCCGGTCATCGTCGGTGAAGTTGTGATCGATCCGGCCGGAGTACTCGTTGGAGTGGGTGGCAGCAGATTGCGAAGAGGTGAAGTTATTGATCAACGCGCCCGATGTCGGGGTTGGCCAATAGCCACCTTTCGCCACCGCGCCCGAAATAGCGTCGATCAGGTTTGACGGGATGATGTTCCCAGGAAAAGGATCACGAATGTAGCCCGAGGG
The DNA here is from genome assembly GCA_049513775.1 of Candidatus Acidiferrum sp. Taxonomy (GTDB): domain Bacteria; phylum Acidobacteriota; class Terriglobia; order Acidiferrales; family UBA7541; genus Acidiferrum. The sequence goes on along the minus strand of JBEKVU010000098.1, from coordinate 3,086 downwards.
TCCAGTGACCAGAAGCCCCGTCACCGGGTCGACCTGTCCGTGGGTGATTTGCCGCGTGCTGAATGGATTGTAAATGGCCCCCGACAAAATCGGTCGGCCTTCCGCGTCAAGTTCCGGACCGCCGGGCCCGACGACCTGGGCACCCAGAAACGCCGAGAAGTTGCCATTTTCCTGGTCCATAGTCGGCACCGTTCCGACGAATGTCGCTGGTGTCGACTGCCTTAGTCCTTCGTAGTAGGCGAAGAAGAAGGTTTTGTCCTTGCGAATTGGGCCGCCAATCGTGCCGCCGAACTGGTTGCGGCTGAAGGAGGGTTGCGTGTCGCTGAAAAAATAGCGCGCATCCAGAGCGCTGTTTCGGTAGAACTCGTAGGCGTCTCCGTGGAACTCGTTGGAGCCGGACTTGGTCACTACGTTGATCACGTTGCCGCTGCTGAACCCGTATTGCGCGGTGAACGCGTTGGTCTGAATTTTGAATTCCTGCACGGCGTCTACCGACGGCACGTAAATCACACCGCCCCAATCGACGCGCGTATCCCATGTCCCATCCAGAAGATATTCCGCGGTATCAAAAAACGTGCCGCCAAAATTGAGGAACGAGATGTCCTGGTCGGCGTTCCCGGAGGTTCCCGGGGCGCCCACAACCTGTTCTTCGGCGGTGTTACTTACGGACGAGTTCAGTTCGGCTAATCCGATCACGTTGCGCAGGTTGAGCGGTAATTCCACTACTTGCCGCGCGGAAATGTCCGAAGAGATATTCGCGTTGTCCACATTCAAGAGCGGCGCTTGGGCAGTGACTTCCACCTGCTCTGTGGGGGCTCCCACTGTTAACTTGACCGTCTGTTCGGCGGTCTGACCCGCGATCAGCGTGATTCCTTCCTGCTTGTATTGTTTGAAACCCGGCGCCTGCACTTGCAGGGTGTACTCTCCCGGAGTGAGCAACGTGAAGCTGTATAGGCCCGCGTCCGAGGTGGTCGCCGTGCGTGTGATGCCTTGCGCCCCGTTCGTGAGGGTTACGGTAGCCCCGCTGATGGTCTGCCCGCTCTGGTCCAAAACGCTTCCATTGAGCGTTGCAGTGATGGCCTGAGATTGGCCGTACAACGGTCCGCCACTCAGGAGCAGCAGTGCTAAGACGCCCACCACCCCAAGCTTGCAAATTCGATCCACGCTGAGCATAAACTCTCCCGGACATCCCGGCTCTTGCCAGGATTCCACCCCGAATTGCCAACGACCCCATCGAGTACCGCAGCCCGGTGCCGGAATCGAAGCGAGTCTTAGAAACCACCTCATGACCGGGCCGCAATCAAAAAGACTGGTGTTACGTATAGAAAACTCGGATGAACACTCGCAATGCTTTGCAGGTAAAGGAAGCGGGGATAAGAGAGATAAAAGCGAATAGCTGCGCTTATATCTCTTTGTTGGAATGACTTACGCGATCATGTGCGGAGGCGTAAAAGCGCGTCATCCACGGTCTTTTACGTTGCGCGGAGTGGCAAACCACTGTAGCATCTGGAAAAATCAACCTTTTCTTAGGGTTGCCTGTCGGCGGGTCCCCAGGTCTTTACGGTACCCACTGCGCAGGCTTGGGTCGGGGACGTGGGGGAATCTTGTTAGCAGAGCAGGTAACGGAGAGCTGGATCCCTTCCAGCGACGCGGAAAAGGCTGCTGTTCAAGAGCAACTCGAAAGATTATTCGCCACTCCTCTATTTAATTCCAGCAAGCGGTATCCAAGCTTCTTGAAGTTTGTGGTTACGCGGGCTTTGGCCGGCCAGGCGGATCAGTTGAAGGAGCGGATTCTGGGCGTGGAGATTTTTGGGCGCGCCGTTGATTACGACACCAACACCGACCCCATCGTGCGAGTCACCGCCGCCGAAATTCGCAAGCGCATAGAACAGTACTATCAGGATCCAAAGCACGCTCAGGAGATCCGCCTCTTTCTACCCTCGGGATCATACGCGCCACAATTTTCATGGCCGGGGCGTCCCCTCACCGTGGCTGTTTCGAGCACGGCGCAACTGGCGCCACGCGTCGCTACCGACCCAAGCAGTCCAGCAACGTCCGCGCGGCCTTCCAAGACCGCTAAAGACGGGCACCGAAGTCTTAGTCCTTGGCTACTTGCCATCGGCATTGCGGCGCTTTCCATAGCGGTTGTCGCGGCAACATATTGGTACGCTTCGCGTCCTACCGTCCTTCGCCAATTTTGGGAACCGTTTGTGAAATCGTCTGAGCCGGTGCTCTTCTGCATGGCTGATCAGCGGCAGTATTCGAGCATACGCCTGCGTGATGCCGCTGACCCGCAACACGAACTCACCCTCAACGACAGCATGGTGACCATCATCATCGACGATGTCAGTCCACTCGCGAACATAGCGGGCTTGCTGCGTACCTACGGAAAAAACCATCGCATTCTCGGCGAATCCACGACCACCTTAACGGACCTTCGCCGCGGGCCTTCGGTTTTCATTGGCGCGTTTGACAACTCCTGGACGCTTCGCCTGACGTCGCCCCTGCGCTTCCACTTCGCCAATGATGCCGACATGACCCACCTCTGGATAGAAGATCGCGCCAACCCGGCGAAACGCGACTGGCTCTTATTTCGCACGCAACAGCAGCAAACGGGTACCTATAAGGATTACGCCATCGTTGCCCGCTTCATCGACCCGAACACCGACCAGTTCGTCGTGGTGGCTGCCGGAATCGGTCGAGGTGGCACCGTTGCGGCCGGTGAGTTTCTCGTGGACGAACACCGCATGCAAGACATGCTCAAGCAGGTCTCCAGCGATTGGTACCGCCATAACCTGGAAATCGTCGTAGAAACTCAAGTGATCGAAGGCCGCTCCGGCCCTCCGCGCATCGCGGCTGTCTACGTCTGGTAGGCGCGCTGGCGTCTTGGACTGAACAGCCGAGACCTCTCGCCGCGGCGCGGCCGGCGCACAGTTGAAGACGGCTTTTGTCGCCGTTGCCCTGTAAGGAGTACGAGAGCATGGAAGATTCGCGGAACCGTGTGCTATTGTGCGCACCCGCTCTGCGCCGCCTTCATGCCCGATCGGAGACTGCACGGTCTGAGCCATCGAACCACCTCGAAGGCG
>JBEKVU010000097.1:0-10889 GCA_049513775.1 Candidatus Acidiferrum sp. | reverse complement strand
CGCGGCGCGCCGGTCCTTCGGAAACATCCTGCATGCCGAAGAGCGCTTCTACGAATCCCGCCGCTGGCTCTGGTGGGATCAGTTCCGGCAAGACGTGCACTACGGTTGGCGTATGCTGCGCAAGTCTCCCGGCTTCACAACGATCGCAGTTCTGACCATGGCTTTGGGCATCGGAGCCACGACAGCGATTTTCAGCGTTGTCGATGCCACGCTATTGCATCCGCTCCCCTATCCGCAACCCGAGCAACTCGTCAGCGTGCAGGATGATCTTCCCGGAGTGGGCGCGCAGGACGTTGGAATCTCCATACCCGAATGGCAGGACCTGCAGCGCTCCGGCATTTTTGACTACGTCTCGGCCATCGGCGGCGGCGACGTGAACCTTACGGGTTCGTCGCGGCCGGAGCGCATCCGTTTTTTGGCCGTGGGGCCGAGTTATTTCGCGGTACTGGGCGTAAAGCCACAGTTGGGCCACTACTTCAATCCGGAAGATCGCACGCCGGGGTTTACGCTGGAAGTTCTGATCAGCGACGGGCTGTGGAAGCGGGCGTTCGCGGCCGATCCGGAAATTCTGGGCAAGAGTCTGCGACTCGACAATGATTTGTATCACGTCATCGGCGTGATGCCCGCCGGTTTTCACGATCCCGGGAGAACCGCCCAGGACCGCAACATCGAACTTTGGGCGGCAGCGGGATTTTCCGGCCCGCCTGCGCCGCCGCCGCTGCGCAACGCCCGGATACTGCCGGAGACCATCGCGCGCATCAAGCCGGGTTTAACGATTGCGGCGGCGCAGAGCCGGGTAGACGCGTTGGTGGCGGCGCTGCAGAAACAATTCCCGGCGGACTATCCTGTGCAAAGTGCCTGGCGAGTGCGCCTGGTCCCGCTGCAGGAAAGCGTGGTCGGGAACGTTAGACAATCGCTGATTCTTTTGCTTGGCGCAGTGGTCTCGCTGCTGCTGATCGGCTGCGTGAACATCGCCAATCTCTTGCTGGCTCGCGCCAGTGCGCGAGGCCGCGAAATGGCCATTCGCCAGGCGCTCGGGGCCGCGCGCCAGCGATTGATCGCACAGCTGCTCACCGAAGGACTCCTGCTTTCGCTGCTCGGCGGACTTGTCGGCCTGTTGATTCTCGTTTTCGCAAAGGCGTTTCTGCTGCGCATGTTGCCGGAGAGCCTGCCGCGATTGAATGAAGTATCGATTAACTGGACGGTTTTGCTCTTTGCTCTCGGCTCCTCGCTGGTCGCCGCCGCGATTTTTGCCCCCGCGTTGCAAGCCGGGCGGCTGGATTTGATTTCTATTCTTAAGCGAGAGGGCCGGGGATCGACTGCTTCCAGGGAACAGGCCCGCGCGCGGCGCGCTCTGGTCGCAACGGAGTTTGCTCTGTGCCTCGTGCTCATGATTGTCGCCGGCCTGTTGCTGCGTAGCTTTGCGGGTTTGTTGCGCGTGCGGCCGGGATTCAATCCTGAAAGTGTAATGGCGGTTCGCACTTGGCTGCCTGTACCGAACGACCCCAGCACCGACGTCTATGGCACCGCTGCTCAAGAGGAACCGTTTTTGCGCGAAGTGCTTCGTCGCTGCAGCACATTGCCCGGGGTCGAGGAAATAGCTATTGGTGACATTGCCGCCATTCCCCTGGGTCACGCTCGCAAAGACGTAAACCTGCGCCCCATGATTCTGGAAGGCCATGAAATGCAAATCGACCAGCCGCCTTTGGTGCAACGTTCCATCGTTACGCCGGAATATTTTCACTTGCTGGGCATGCCGCTGCTGCGCGGCCGGATATTCAATGATGTGGACACCGACAATAGCCCGGCCGTCGCGGTAATCAACGAGGCGTTTGCGGGAAAATACCTTAAGGACCAAGACCCGCTCAGCAAGCGCGTCAAGCTAACCCCGGCGAGCAATTCTTGGACCACCATAGTCGGCGTCATCGCCGATGCGCGAACCGAATCGCTGGCGGAAGCCACTGTGCCGCAAATCTACTTGAGCGCTTATCAACGGCAGCCCAAAGATCTGGCCATATTTTTGCGCGGCCGGCTTGACCTCGCGGCGATTCCGGGAGCGGTGCGCGAACAGGTCCAATCGGTCAATCCAGAGCTCCCTGTTTTCGGCGCGCAGACGCTCCATGAAATGGTCACTGCGTCGCTTTCCGAGAGGCGTTTCTCCTTGGAAACGGTCGGGCTGTTTGCTCTGACGGCGTGGCTTCTCGCCGGGCTGGGAATTTACGGTGTGATTTCCTTCATCGTACGGGAGCGCACGCACGAAATCGGCATTCGCGTCGCGCTCGGAGCGCAAAGTGCGAACATCCTTGGCATCGTTCTGCGTCAGGGGATGCGGCTCGCGATGGTTGGCGCTGCGGTTGGGTTGATTGGAGCACTGATCGTGACGCGCTTGATGGCGGGACTGCTTTTCGGCGTAAGCCCGGCGGATCCCCTTACGTTTGCCGGCGTAACACTCCTCCTCATCGGTGTCGCGCTGCTGGCTTGTTACATTCCGGCGCGCCGTGCGATTCGCGTCGATCCGCTCATCGCGCTAAGATACGAATAACTCGGCCCGGGTATTCGGCCGAGACGTGCCAGCGCAACGAACTGATTATGAACAATTTAGCGCATTTGCACGCGGAAGGTTGGCGGCCCGAGGTCGCATGCCGACAGGACAGCTAACCCCAATATAATGAACACTTACAAAAACGTAAGAGTGCATTTCAGTATAACGCTTTTATAATGAATAAGTTATACTACCGTACCCCGCGCCGCACGCCGCCTCAGTGCGCGGCGCACCTCAGCCCGGTCATTCATTTTTTGTATAGGTAACAGTGAATTCTTCAATTCTTAATGCTATACTCCGCCAACGGTTCGGATCCCCCTTTACCTGCTCGCCCCGCGGGACTTGCTGTTTCGGCAAGTACGGCGGGAAGCGCAAGTAGCACGGACCCGCGCTCTCTCTCTCTGGGAGGTCACCATGGAAAACCTAGAATCTGCTTTCACAGGACCCATGCTTTACCTGGCGATAGCGTGGGCGGCGATCACCGTCGTCTTTATGGCGTTGATGATCTGGCGCACGCTGCTCACCAGCCACGAAGACGACCAGATCTTCCTTAGCAAAGGCGAAGATTACATGGCTCGCGAACAGCAGGAGCTGATCCACAAGATCACCCGGCTGGCGCGCCCCATCCTCACGACGGGCATCGCCTCTGGCGGCTTATTGCTGCTGATCGTCGGGATGTACGTGTATCAAGGCTTGAAAAACTTTTGAGGTTGCGTCAACCCGTACGCGCTCGCGCAACTACTGTTCGTGTGTCTGCCGCCCGTGTTTGCAGGCGAGGCTTTCGCTCGCGCAACGACTCACCTAACCAACTGCTGACGTGCTAGCGCGAAGAAGGCTTCGCGGGCGGCGGTGGGTCAGCGGGTTTGGGTGCGGCGGCAGGTTCGGCCGATTGTGGTGTGGGCTGCACCAGCGACGTATGGTTCAGCACGATCAGCCAGTGCCCGTCTCGCTTCTCAAACACCAACGTCGTCTGCCCTTGCGCCGTGGCTGTTTTGTCATCGACCACTGCCGCAAAGTCCCACTGATAACACGCCCACGCGACGTTGCCATCGACCTTAATAAAGGTGTTCGCGCGATCTAGCCTTACACGCTGCATACGCGCGCGCTGCTGTTGATACAGCGCCAGATAATTGTTCCAGCCCAGCACCGGCGGCGCGTAGATTCCGTTCACAATGGCCACATCGTCGGCATAATCCTTGTGCATTTTCTCGCTGTCGCCGAGCTGCCAGGCACCCAGCATCTCTGAAATGTTGTAGTCAATTTGCTGTTCGTCGGGTAAGGGCACCGTCGGGCCATTGTCCGCCGGCGTGGTGGTCTTTTTCTTTTTTTGCGCCGCCGCGGGTGACCCCGTCGTAAGCACCAGCGCCAATGCCAGGAACAGCAGCACGCCCAAGCGGCCGTGCAACAGAAAATTCCTCGAAACATCCATGTGTACTTATCCCTTTACGAGAAACTTGCGTCACGCCGTCTGACGCCTTCGCACGGAGAATAACATTTCTCAACTCGCGCGGAGGAGCTTTCGCTCGGCAGTTTCCTTGCCGGAGCGCTCTTGGCGAATACTTTGCGTGAACTGCTTTTGCCGAACCATCCTTGCCGAGCTACCGCTGCGGTGACGCTTCCCGCGTGGTGCTCAGCAGATTAACGAACAGCCGGTACGCACCGGGCACACCCTCTGGAAGCTGGCGGAAGAACGCCAACGCTGTGTAGATGTACACGCCTTTGCCGTAACGCGTGTATACCAGGCCGCCGTTCTGGTCTGACTCGCCAGGATCGTGCATTGCCAGCAAGGGTGTGTATTGTGCATCGAATTGGCTCCAGAAATACAGGCCGCGTTCCTGCACCCAGCCGGCAAAATCTTTTTGCGTGATTTTGTTGGGCATATTCAGCAGCGCATCGTCCGGCTTCAGAAAAGTCACCGCCGCAGTTTCGTCCGTGATGCGCGGCAATGGGGCGCCGGGCTTGTCGGAATCGATCTTCGCAGGGTACGGCGCATATTGAAATTTATCCCACGCGAAGTCACGCTGGTATTCGACCACCAGCGTGCCGCCTTGCGAAACGTATTCGAGCAGCCGCTGATTCGCCCCGGCCAGCTCCGGTCGCAACTCATACGCGCGCACTCCCACAACCACCGCATCGTATTTGTGCAGATTGCTGAAGTTCAGCGCTTGCGCATCGAGTGCGTCGACATGAATACCCAGCCGCGCCAGCGCCTCGGGCACCGGTTCGCTCTCCGCGGAAATGTAGCCCACCGTCAAATCTTTCGGCACGTTCACGTCAAACGCGTGCACGACGCATTCGGCGGGCGAAGTCCAAAGCAAGATAGGCATCGATACGAAAGGCTCCACATCGTTCGTGAATTTCTCGCTGCCGCGCTGTGCGTATGCGGTGATGGTGTAGTTGCCTTCACTGACTGTGCCGGGAGCCGAAACCATAAGCCGCGCATATTGATCGCCCGCCCCGGCAAACTCGAGCGGCATGGCCGCACTGCTCGTCCATCCCGCCGGAACTTCCAGCCCTACTTGGATCTTTGCCGCCTGCGTAGCGTAAGAATGCACGCGCAAGAGCACTTCATATGGTTTCGGCGGTTTCGACAAAACGTCGACCACCTGATTCGGTTCAACCGCCAGCGTATAGGCGGGCACAATGCGAAGGGGCACACGCTCGGCCTTCGTGGTACTTGCCGCAACGTGCGTCACCGGCTGATCGAACTCAAGTTTGTAACCGAAGATTGTCGCCGGCTGCGCAATCACCGCAAGCGGCGGGGCCACTGGAGAGATCACCGTCTCTGGATTGGGCGGCGGGAGCTGCCCGACGCTGGCGGTTATCTCCACACGCTCGGGACCATCCGGCGTTCGTTTGATTTCCGTGATGGCGCTTGGCGCCTCAGCGGAACTGCCGTCCAGCTTGTTGGGGCCAAACTCGCAATGAACTTCCGGCCTGCAGTGCGCCGTCGTTTTAATGACGACATCTTCGCCCGTGACCAGTTCGCTGCGATCCGCGTCGGCAGTGATTCGCAGCCCCGCTGCGAGCGCTAATGCGTGATCTAGCCGTTTCGTCAGCTTCCAGATCACAACCGCATCACCGGAGACTTCGCCAATGTTCGTCGTATGAGAATTCGCTTCCTCCCGGTTGCCGATTCCTTTTACGATTAGAGCTGTTCGCGCACTCGCGATACTCTTGGCCGCCGTCACCCAGTCCAAGGACAACGCTGCAGTGTGCGCCATCTTTATTTTTCTGGCAATTTCAGGGATTGCGGCGGTCCAAGGATTATCTTTGCCGTATGGCCATTCTTCCAGCGTAAGCGCCAGAATTTTGGGATCGAATGGTTCTCCGGACGCCGCCACGAGGGCCAGCGGCAGCGATAAAAATGGAGAATTGATGAAATTCGTAATGCCCTGCGTGCGGTGATTGGTAAAAGCGTCGAGCGCGATTTCGCGGTAACTCTTCCCATAGAGTGGAGAGATTTCATCCACAGGAACCAGATAAGCATTGGGCTTGCGACCGCCACGGTCAACGTTCAGAACTTTGACCGGATTTTGCGCTCCCCCCCAGGAAGTGAGGGCCAGTCCATCCATATCGGCGCCCAGTTGTGGATAGGCGCTGGGGTCGGCTGCAAGTTGCACGGCTTTCGGCGTCAGAAGCCCGGCGGCAACGTGATGGCCGTGCCCGCCGATGAGATTGTTGATGACAATGTTCGGACGCACCGTGCGGATCACACGCACCATGTCTTCGAGGACTTGATCGCCCCAAATTTTTTCCGTCTCTTCCGCCGTCTTGGAATAACCAAAATCCCGAGCGCGTGTGAAATACAATTTCACACCGTAGCCGCGCGTGGCGGCGAGCAATTCCTGCGTACGAATTAATCCCAGTTGGGGAGCCTGTTCCGGGCCGAGAGCGTTTTGTCCGCCTTCGCCGCGCGTTAGGGACAGCAGCGCCACGTCCGCGTGGAGCCCGCGCGCAAGATACGTGAGGATTGGAGCGGATTCGTCGTCCGGGTGCGCGGTGATGTACAGGATGCGCGTGGTGACCGCGGCGCTGTCGATGGCCTCGACGGTTTCCGCAAGACCTGGGCCGGTTCCCGGCGCGGGCGGAAACTGCGCCTCCGCCGGCGGCGTGGACAATGGTGTGCTCAAAAGTGCTAGAAGCGAAACCAAAACCACAACAGATACGAAGCGTTTCACCAAGTCTCCCTCACGCTGGTCTCCCTCACGCGACTCGCTTCAGGCATTGCTCGCGCTCTCTTCGCACACCACTCCTCACACAGCTTCGGACGTCGCCACCGTTGCGGGGGGTACAAAGGGCCACTGCCGCAACTCGCGCGCCCGCACCAGGAACGCCAGCGCCCCCAGCGAAATCTCCAGCAGGCCCCACTTGCGCGCCGGTCCGGTATACCAGAACAGCGCCGCCCAGCCCATCATCGTCAACACCGCGGGCAGAGGGTACAACCACATTTTGAACGGAAATCGCTCCGCAGGCCAACGCCGGTGCAGCAACATCACTCCCAGCGCCTGCCCAATGAACTGCACCAAAAGGCGCATGGCCAGAATCGCCGCAATGACCGTCTCCAAGCGGAACAGAATGCTAAAAACGAACGCCAGCCCACCCAGCACCAGCAGCGAAACATGCGGAAAATGTTTCGTGGGATGCAGCTTCCCAAACACCGAAAAGAAATTTCCATCTAAGGCGGCCGAATAGGGCACCCGCGAATAGCCAAGCAACAAAGAAAAAATCGACGCCAGTGCAATCCACAAAACCATCCATGTCACAAAGTGCGCCGCCGAAGGTCCGTAAAGCCGCTCCACAAACGTGCTCACGATAAACGGCGAATACTGCGCCTCGCGCCACGGCAGGACCCCAAGAATACTGGTCTGCATCGCCAGATATAGCGCCGTAATGCCGATAATCGAAAGAAAAATCCCGCGCGGAATGTTGCGCTGCGGATCGCGAATCTCGCCGCCCAAATGGCAAATATTGTAGTAGCCCCAATAGCTGTAAATCGTATTCACCATCGCCGCGCCGAGCGCCGCAAAAAATGCCCACGACAAATGAAACGCGCCCGGCGGGAAATCAAATGCCTTGCGCGCATCGAAGTGCGTGATCCCGCCCCAAATCAGCCACAGCATGGTGGCAATCACGCCTGCCCACAGCAGCACGGAAATTTTTCCGATCGTGGTGATGCGCCGGTAGAGTAGCACCACCAGCAGAATCACCAGCCCGCCGGAAACGGCCTTGCTCTCCCACTTGGTCAAGGGATACAAATAACCCGCGTAACGCGCAAATCCGATGGCCGCCGAGGACACCGAAAGCGGCGCCTGAATAAAGGTTTGCCAAACAAATAAAAACGACATGAGCCGGCCCCATTTTTGCGGGCCATACGCTTCGCTCAGAAACACGTACGTTCCGCCGGCCTTGGGCATGGCCGCGCCCAATTCCGACCACACAAACGCGTCCAAAGTAGCCAGCAGCGCACCGCCCAGCCAGGCCAGCAAACATTGCGGGCCACCCATCTGCCGGATCACGATGGCGCTCACGACAAACGGGCCGATGCCCACAATCTCGATCATGTTGAGCGCTACGGCTTCTTTCAGCCCTAGCCCACGCTCAAGTCCGTCTGCGTTCGGCGCCAAAAGGCGGGCCTGTTCCGCCGCCGACCGCACACCGCCAGCATGTTTGCCCACGTCATCGCGCAAATTCATCGGTCCGCCGAGAATAGCAAATGCGCCGCAGACCTCCTACTCCGCCCCGACTCATCTTCCCAATGCATTCCCGAGGGTCATCCGTGCACATCCCACTTGCGCGACCTTGCCGCCATGCCTCAGGATAGTTGATTCGCCGCAAGGCTTCAGGGGCCTGGCCGCGTCTGGAACACCGCTCCACTTCAATTTTCTTGGGAGAATTCGCAAAGCATGTCGCCCAGTCCAGACGTGTTCATCGTTGGCGCGGGTCTAGCTGGCTTGTGTTGTGCCCGTCGCCTCGCAGAGACCGGGACGAGCTTTCAAATTATAGAAGCCTCCGACGCAGTGGGCGGACGCGTGCGAACCGACAACGTCGACGGCTACCTGCTGGATCGCGGCTTCCAAGTTTTGCTGTCTGCGTACCCGGAAGCCCGCAAAGTTCTCGACTATCCGTCGCTTGATCTAAAAGCTTTCGCCCCCGGCGCATTTTCCTGGTTCGCGGGCCGCATGAACCAGCTCGTCGACCCTTGGCGCATGCCCGGAATGTGGCGCATCGCGCTGCGTTCGGACTTCGGCACGCTCGGCGACAAACTTCGCGTCGCACGCCTTCGCTCCCGCCTGAAGCGCACCTCGATCGAAGAGATCTTCCGCCGCCCGGAACGCGCAACAAAAGACGTCTTGCAAGCCGAAGGATTTTCTCAAGATATAATCCACCGCTTCTTTCGCCCGTTCATCGGCGGCATTCTTCTGGACGGCGCACTAAAATCCTCCAGCCGCATGTTCGAATTCGTCTTCAAGATGCTCTCGGAGGGCGATACCGTCGTCCCGGCCGCAGGAATGGGGGCCATCCCCGCGCAACTCGCCGCCAAGCTCCCCGCCGATGCCCTGCGGCTCAACGCGAAAGTAGAATCCCTGCACGAAAACGAAATCACCCTGCAAGGTGGCGAAACGCTCCAGGCTCGCGCCATCGTCGTGGCCGCGGACGGCCCGGCAGCAGCGCACCTCGTCGGTGAGGCCGAGCCTAGCTCGCGCAGCGTCACCTGTTTTTACTATGCGGCCGACGAATCGCCTGTTCCGCAGCCCATGCTCCTGCTCAATGGCGACGGCGCCGGCCCGGTCAACAATTTCGCGGTCATGACGCAAGTTGCGCCCACATACGCCCCGGCCGGCAAACACCTAATCTCCATCTCCGTCCTCGGCATCCAGCAGCTCACCGACGTGCAACTTGGCGGCTTCATCATCGCGCAGATGAAAAACTGGTTCGGTCCCGTGGCACGCTCCTGGCGTTTTCTCAAAAGCTACCGTATACCGCACGCGCAGCCTCAGCAATTCCCCGGCGCACTCGAACCGCCGCAGCGTCCAGTGCGTGTTCGCCCCGGCGTCTACGTCACCGGCGACCACCGCGACAACGCCTCCATCAACGGCGCCATGCGCAGCGGCCGCCGCGCCGCAGACGCCGTCTTAGACGATCTGGCCCGCTAGGCGCCTCGGATTTTCCACAAAAGCTTTTCCGCACTTTTCCACACGGCCTACTCCCCCAACAATCGTCCGTACTATTGACCCTGTTACTACCGGCCTAGAAACTGGGTGTGCATGGCACGCTTCTCTTCATTCCTCGGTCGTCGCGTCGAAGTCCAATACCGCGCCAGCGACACTCTGCTTCCGGCCTCGGGGGTCTTCGTGGCAGACTCCGGACGCTCGATTTTTCTCGAACAGAGCTTCGAACAGCGCGGCCAGCACCGCCATTTTCGCTGGGAAATTCCCTACCAGCACCTGGTCCGCATTGGCTTAATCTTCGAAGACGAAGAAGAGCGTCGCTTGCCAAGCGGGAAGTCCAATTCCTCTCGCACCGCACCCGAAGAGACCTTGGATCGCGGGGCCGCCACCAGCGATTCGGCGTCGTCCAGCCTCGAGGCCGCCCGGTCCGATCCGCAGCCACAGACTCCGCCAAAAGAAAAGCTCGCCGCTGGCGCGGCCGCCGGAATGGGGCTCGTCGCTGCGGTGCTTCCACTCGCGAACCGTTCGAAAACTGCCTAGAATTCAGCAGGCACGTTCACCTAGCAAGTTCTTTTGCCAGATTCTGTGTCTTAGCGTGTTTCCTTCAGACCGCCTCCCGCAAGCTTGTGAACTTGCCATGCCCTTTCCGTTACAATGGCGTGCGTTCGGCCAACGCACGCGGTTACGTGCAGCCACGTTTATCACCGCTACCGCTAAGGAGTTTTGAGTGAAACCTGCCATTGGATTTATCGGTCTGGGCCTCATGGGCAAACCCATGAGCATGAACCTGTTAAAAGCCGGCTATCCGTTGACCGTTTGGAACCGCACAGCCTCTCGCGCCGATGAACTGGTCTCCGCAGGAGCCACGCTGGCGAAATCTCCCCGCCAAGTCGCCGAACATTCCGACTTCCTGATCACCATTGTCAGCGATCCACCAGCGCTTGAAGAAGTCCTTTGGGGCGGCCCGGAAGGCGGCGCCCTGCCAGCCGTGAAGGCGGGCAGCACCTACATGGACTCCAGCACCGTTTCTCCTGAACTAGCCCGCAAAATCGCCGAACACTGCTCCAAGCAGCAGGTTCACTTTCTTGATGCTCCGGTCACTGGCGGCGATTGGGGTGCCAAGAAGGGCGAGTTGGTTTTTATGATTGGCGGCGATGCGGAAACCGTCAAACAAT